>DATNLP010000123.1:0-2861 GCA_035602795.1 Acidimicrobiales bacterium
CCCGTTCTCGACCCGTCGCCCGACGAGTCGTGCGAGCCGGTCAGGTAGACGAACGCGCCGATGGCGACAACCGCCAACCCCACGAGCAGCCACGGGGTTGCGTGCGGGCGCATCTTCCTGAGCGACCCGAGAACGTCGATTGGCCTCCGCGTGGCCTCCGCTCCTCCTTACACTCGGCGCCGCCCGTTCCCCAACCCGGCGCACTCGCCTCGTCAGCGTATGGGCGCGCGGGCGCCGAGAAACGTCGGCCGCGGGTGAATTTCACCGCCGCGTCGCAAAAAAGTGAGGGCACGACAGCCGAACGGGAGGGCACGGCAGCCCAACTGGAGGGCCGACAGCCGAGCGGGACGGCACGGCAGCAGAAAGAGAGCGGCAAAAAAGAGAGTGGGCCGCAAAAACAGAACACCAAAAGACAACAGAACACCAAAAGACAGAGCAGGCCCACCCCGGCACGACGACCCTCGTCCCGCCGGCCCGCCAAGGAGGGCCCAATCCCGCCTCCGGTAGGCTGGCCGGCCATGAGCACCGACCTCCATGCGCTCCTGGGCGACGACGCCGACGCCCTCCTGAGCTACACGGCCAAGGCGTTCCCCGCCGAGAACCTGACCCTCCCCGGTTCCGACTACCTCGATCGGGTGTTCACCAACTCGGACCGCAGCCCCACCGTGCTGCGCAACCTCGGCACCGTGTTCAACCACGGGCGCCTGGGCGGCTCTGGCTACATCTCCATCCTCCCGGTCGACCAGGGCATCGAGCACTCCGCCGCGGCGAGCTTCTCGAAGAACCCGGCCTACTTCGATCCGCTGAACATCATTGAGCTGGCCCTCGCCGGCGAGTGCAACGCCGTGGCCACCACGCTGGGCACGCTCGGGCTCGCCTCGCGCAAGTACGTGCACCGCATCCCCTTCATCTGCAAGCTGAACCACAACGCGTTCCTGCACGTGCCCAACACCTACGACCAGATCATGTTCGGCTCCGTGAGCCAGGCCTTCGACCTCGGGGCCGTCGGGGTGGGCGCCACCATCTACTTCGGCTCCGACGACATGGACC
The DNA here is from genome assembly GCA_035602795.1 of Acidimicrobiales bacterium. Classification (GTDB taxonomy): domain Bacteria; phylum Actinomycetota; class Acidimicrobiia; order Acidimicrobiales; family RAAP-2; genus Bog-473. Next base: position 1,051 of record DATNLP010000123.1, read on the forward strand.
GCGAGCTGCAGCAGATCTCCGAGGCCTTCGCCGAGGCTCACCAGCTCGGCATGTTCACCGTGCTGTGGTGCTACCTGCGCAACTCGGCGTTCACCAAGGACGGGGTCAACTACGAGGTCTCGGCCGCCCTCACCGGCCAGGCCAACCACCTCGGCGTGACCATCGAGGCCGACATCATCAAGCAGAAGCAGCCGGAGAACAACGGCGGCTACACCGCCGTCGGCTTCGGCCGCACCGACCCCCTCGTCTACGACGAGCTCACCACCGACAACCCGATCGACCTCACCCGCTGGCAGGTGGTCAACTGCTACGCCGGCCGCATCGGCCTCATCAACTCGGGCGGCGAGTCGAAGGGCGACAGCGACCTCTCCCAGGCCGTGCGGACCGCCGTGATCAACAAGCGCGCCGGGGGCATGGGCCTCATTGTCGGCCGCAAGGCCTTCCAGCGCCCCATGGCCGAGGGCGCCGCGCTGATCCACTCGATCCAGGACGTCTACCTCGACCCGGCGGTGACCATCGCCTGACTGAGCATCGCCGAGCTGTTGTGGCCGCCTGTGGGATGGCCCCTGGCGGGGCTCACCTCGCCGGTCCCGCCGGCCACGGCCCGGAGGACGGACTCGGCGGCCGCCGCCCGGAGGACGGCCCGGCGGCCACGGCCCCTGACCTGGGCGGCACGGGGCTCCTGGGCCGCCGGGATTAGACTCGAAACCAGAACGAAATATTCGGACTGAGAGCGCCGCGCGCCGTGCCGGCGGGGGTGCGCAGGGGCCGCCGCATTGGGCGGGTGAGCGCTCGGGCGTCCATGACATGAGACGAGGCAGCCCGTGGCATCGGGAACGCATCACGTGACGACAGAGCAGCTCGACCAGGTCATCGTGCGCTTCGCCGGGGACTCCGGCGACGGCATGCAGCTGACCGGCGACCGCTTCACCACCTCCAGCGCACTGCTGGGCAACGACCTGTCCACCTTCCCCGACTTCCCGGCCGAGATCCGGGCGCCGGCCGGCACGGTCAACGGCGTGTCGGCGTTCCAGGTGCACATCTCGGACCACGACATCCTCACCCCGGGCGACTCGCCCAACGTGCTGGTGGCCATGAACCCGGCGGCGCTGAAGGCGAACATCGACCTCATGGCCCAGGGCACCGTGCTGGTCGTCAACAGCGACTCCTTCGAGGAGCGCGACCTGGCCAAGGCCGGCTACGACGCCAACCCGCTGACCGACGGCTCGCTGGCCGCCTACACGGTCTACGAGGTCCCCATGACCTCCATCACCCAGGAGGTGTGCAAGGAGGCCGGGGTCAAGCCCCGCGACGCCGAGCGCTCCAAGAACTTCTTCGCGCTGGGTCTGGTCAGCTGGATGTACACCCGCCCCGTCGAGTCCACCATCGAGTGGATCACCGAGCGCTTCGCCGGCAAGCCGCAGGTGGTCGACGCCAACATCCGGGCCTTTAGGGCCGGGTACGACTTCGGCGAGACCGCCGAGCTGTTCGAGTCCAACTACGAGGTCAAGCCGGCCACGTTCGAGAAGGGCGAGTACGTCCAGGTGACGGGGAACCAGGCGCTGGCCTGGGGCCTCATCACGGCGTCGCGCCTGGCCGGAGTTCCGCTGTTCCTGGGCAGCTACCCGATCACGCCGGCCTCGGACATCCTGCACGAGCTCAGCCGGCGCAAGGAGTTCGGCATCCGCACCTTCCAGGCCGAGGACGAGATCGCCGGCATCGGCGCCGCCCTGGGCGCCTCCTTCGGCGGGGCGCTCGGCGCCACCACCACCAGCGGCCCCGGCCTCGACCTCAAGTCCGAGACCATCGGC
>DATNLP010000128.1:0-2202 GCA_035602795.1 Acidimicrobiales bacterium
GCTCGACCCGCGTTCGACCAGGGCGCGGGGGCAGCGGCGGTCCGCCGGAGCGAACCGCCGCCACGGGCGCCTTCGGTCGTCGGCTTCAGCACGATCCCCGGTAGTGGCCGATCCAGCACGGGCCGGTGTTGACCGGGGCGAGAGGCGCCTGGGTGTGGATGGCCGGAGCCTGGGCCGGGGTGGCGTTGGAACTCACCGTGACCCGTCCCACGACGAAGGCCACAGTGACCAAGATGACGAGCGCCAGGGCGGCGAGAAGGATCCGTAGGGCCCGCCCCATGGCCTGGTGAACTGGGATCGGGTGTGTCATCGAAGGGGTGGTCATGGCGGGATTCCTTTCGTTGTTGGCCGGTCCTTTGGGTCCGGTCGGCCGGATTCCGACCTACGGTCACGATGCGCTCGCCCGCCCCTGGGGCGCATCGGGAGAACTCCTTAGATCATCTACCGGTGCTCCCTATTCAGGACCGGTGCCCACGGTCAAGGCCGCCACCCGCCACCCGGTGGACTCCGAGGTTGGTTACAGGCCCAAGAGGGCGACATCGGGGCGCATGGCCAAGGGCGCTGGAGCCCTGGGCGGCGTCGATCATCGCTCTCTAGCGAGACCGGCCGCTCGAGACGGTTTCAGGGCGCACCTCGCTGAAAACCCGAAATCGTGACTCGAGACATTCGCATCGGGTCAGTTGTGACGGACAGATGACCGGAGAGGAACATCGTCGTGCCATCTAAGGAGAATTCCCGATGCGCCAACCCGTCTGAAAACGTACGGTCAACTCGACTGCTGAGGTGCTGGCCGAATCAAGAGCCTGCGAACGAAAACAAGGGAGATCCGACAATGCCGCTCTACATGGACGTTCACAATATCGAGGGCGGGGTCTCAGCCGCCGACGTTGCAAAGGCCCACGAGGCCGATCTCGCGACCCAATCCAAGCATGGAGTCGACTACAAGAGCTATTGGGTCGACGAGAAGGCGGGAAAAATATTCTGCCTCGTCGATGCCCCCAGTGCGGAGGCGGCCAAGACAGTCCATCGAGAAGCCCATGGATTGGTGGCTGACGAGATCTTCGAGGTGAGCGAGCATTGACGCTGAGGACCTTCTGCCAGGGATGCTTCGCTTGATGAGGGAGTCGGCGGAGCGCGGAGGGCTTTGGTCAAGATTGCCGATCAGGGCGGCGTACGCGAGCTCGGTCTAGATGAGGGGTCGTCCCCGTTTCTTTAGAGCTCGCGCAAGGCGGTGGCCAGTGGCTCGAGTACGCCCGGATCCAGGGGGGGCCGGAGGTAGACAATGCCCAGCTCGGCTCCGACCTCTGCCAGTGCGGCGGCCTGCTCGGCGGTGGCCTTCGGATCGCCGACGTAGATGACGTGGCTCGAGAGGAGGATCTCCTTCGGGTCGCGACCGAGGTCCTCGCAGTGCTGATGCAGGATGTCGCGCTTGCGGGCGAATTCCTCCGGCGTGCCACCCACGAAGTTCCAGTGCTGGGCGAACCGGGCTGCGGTGCGCAGGGTCCTTCTCTCACCGCTCCCGCCGACGCAGATCGGCGGGTGGGGGCGCTGAACCGGCTTGGGCTCGTTGCGGGCCTCGTCGAGCTGGTAATACCGACCCTTGAAGGTCGTCGTCTCCTGCGTGAGGAGCCCGACCATCACCTCGCAAGCCTCTTCGAAGCGGTCGCTGCGCTGGCCCGGCGTGCCCAGCTCGATGCCGTAGGCCCCCGACTCCTCCTCGTTCCACCCGGCCCCGATGCCAAGCTCGAGCCGGCCCCCGGACACGATGTCGAGGGTGCTCGCCATGTTGGCCAGGATCGCCGGGTGGCGATAATGGATGCCGGTCACCAAGGTCCCCATGCGCAGGCGGGTCGTCGCCTGGGCCAAGGCCGTCAGGGTGGTCCAGCCCTCCATGCAAGGGCCGGTGCTGTCGGAAAAGATCGGATAGAAGTGGTCGAAGGTCCAGCCGGACTCGAACAGCTCGATGTCGTCGGCCACCTTCCACACTGCAAGCATGTCGGCCCAGGTCGTATTCTGCGGTGAGGTCTTGAAGGCGAAGCGCATAGGCTCACGCTACGTCCGGCCTGCTGGTGACCGCGCAGACCTCCGTCCTCGGGCCAGGAGAGCAGGTGGGGGAGCCCGAAGCGCCGGAAGGCCCTGGTCGATACCGCCCTCCCCGGTGGCCGGAGGCACCCCCCAGAGCCGGTCGATCACCTACGCTGC
>DATNLP010000135.1:0-2274 GCA_035602795.1 Acidimicrobiales bacterium
CTCGAGCGATTAATAGGACAAAACGATTTGGCCAAAATTCATGGTCACCAAAACGTGCCCTTGGCCTGGACTTTTGGTGGGCGCTGCGGGACTCGAACCCACGACCTCAGCCGTGTGAAGGCTGCGCTCTAACCAGCTGAGCTAAGCGCCCGGAAGGGCTGCCGGGCCACAACCGTAGCCTGCCCAACCACGCATTCCGGCAGCGTGGGAGGCCCGGCGGCCTGATTTCCAGTGCCGGGGCCGCCCCGGTACCCTGAACCTCGATGACGTTGCTGCCCGACGACAAGCCCAAGGGTCTCCAGACCTGGTTCAGCGGGCTTTTCAAAACGGCCTCGGGCGGCAACCAGCCTCAGCGCGACCCCAGCGACGTCATCCCCCCGGAGGGTCGCAAGGCCGCCATGTCGACCCTCGACCCGCTCGAGTACAGGTGGTCATTCAGGGCCCTCGTGCTGGGCACGATCGCCGGAATCGCCCTTCCGCTCTACGTCGTCTCCCAGAACCGCGTCACCAAGAACGGCAAGAACAGCATCGCCGTTGCGCCCGACGCCTGGCTGGTGATGGCCGCCATCCTCATCTTCTGTGCCATCGGCTTTCTCGCCCTCTGGAAGCGCAAGCGCACCCTCGTCGCGTTCTCTCTCTTCTTGATCGGTTTCGGCGCGACCATCTTCATCGGCCTCGTCGGCTTCGCCTTCATCGCCTTCGGCGGGTGGCTGATGCTGCGGGCCTGGCGCATGAACAAGTACGGGACCACCAACGCCAAAGCGGTCGCCCGCGAAGCCGCCGCCCGCCCGCGCGGCAAGGAACGCAAGGACAAGGTGTCGGCGAAATCCCCCACGCCGAGCCCCGCTGCCCGCAAGTCGCCGACCGCCTCCAAGCGCTACACGCCCAAGGCGCCGCCGCGGAAGAAGATCCCCAAGCCGACCGAGTAGGGCGGCGGCGACCGGCGTCAGCCGTGGGGCTCCAGCTCCACGAGGAGGGCCGACCGCAAGAGCTGAAGGACGTCGGCCCGACGCCGCACCAGCGAGCGGGCCGACGGCTCCTCCCCCAGCGCCCGCAGCACCTCGACCTCGGTCACCATTCCGATCACCGTCGAGTAGATGGCCAGCAGCAGGAGCCGGGGGTCGTGCCGGCGCATGGTGCCGCCGTCCATCTCGGCCTCCAGGAATGACGACGCCCGCTGCACCAGCGGCTCTAGCGCCAGCGTCATCTGCGTGGCCGCCGGCGGGCCCAACCGCCCCACCTCGCGGAGCAGGCCCAACAGCTCGGGCTGACGGGCCGCCAGGCGGAAGACCGAGCGCACCACCGCCTCGACCCGGGCCCACCCCTCGCCCGCCCCCTGCAAAGCGGTCTCCAGTGCCGCCGAGAGGTCGACGGCACTCCGGGCGATCACCGCCTCCAGCAGAGCGTCCTTGGAGGGGAACCAGTAGAGGATCGACTGCTTGGTCAGCTCGAGACTCTTGGCCATGGCGTCGAGCGACGTCGCCTCGTAGCCCCGGGCCGCGAAGGACGCCAGCGCGGCGTCGAGGATGCGGTCCTTCGTCGAGGCGCTCGCGGCCGGGCGTCGTGAAGCCGAGGAGCTGGGCACTTACCAAATGGTAGACAAAATCGGCCCAAAATGGTAGACATTTCTGATGCCGATTGAGCGGGACCTGTGGGGCCGCCGTTTCTTCATCACCGGCGCCACCGGCTTCCTGGGCACCGCCCTGGTGGAGCGCATCCTGCGCTGCGTCCCCGAGGCCGAGATCACGCTCCTCGTCCGCCCGGGCCGCCGGGCCGATGCCGCCGCCCGCGTGGCCCGCGAGGTGATCAAGAACGACTGCTTCGACCGGCTCCGCCAGGAGCTGGGGGACGAATTCGCCGGCGAGGTCGGCCGGCGGGTGCAGGCGGTGGCCGGCGACGTCGGGCGCGACGGGCTCGGTCTCGACGACGACGGGCGTGAGGCGTTGCGCAAGGCCGGTGTCGTCATCCACTCGGCCGCCACCGTCTCCTTCGACGCTCCCCTGACTCAGGCCGTCGAGATCAACCTGCTCGGCCCCTCCCGGGTGGCCGCCGCCATGGCCGACACCCAGTCGACCGGTCATCTCATCTCGGTCTCCACCGCCTACGTGGCCAGCACCCATCAGGGCGAGGCCAAGGAGGAGCTGCTCAGCGAGAACCGCTTCACCCTCGACGTGCCATGGGAGGACGAGGTCGCCTTCACCCGCCGGTTGCGCGACGACCGGCAGGCGGAGTCACGCAACCCCGACAAGCTGAAGGACTTCACGAAGAAGGCGC
>DATNLP010000145.1:0-8750 GCA_035602795.1 Acidimicrobiales bacterium
CGACCCGCCGGTCGAGACCGTGACCGAGACGGTTAGGGCACCGACGACGGGCTGGGGGAGCGACATGCCCTTGGTCGATGCGAGCGGGGCGACGGCGTCGCCATGAGGGTAGAGCGCGCCGTTGGTGGCCGCTTCCACGTAACCCATCCCGTCGGGGCTGGCCGTGATGGCCGAAATCGGGGCGAGGTCCCGCGCTGGGGTCGAGCCTTGGAACACTGCGTCGCCGAAGGAGAAGACGCCACCGTCGCGAGCCGCCATCCAGTAGCCCTTGCCGTCGGGGGTCGTCGCCATGCCGACCACAGGCTGGTTGAGATGGATGCTGCCCGTCGACCCGTAGTAGCGGGCATCGCCGAAGTTGAAGATGCCGCCGTCGGACGCCACCTCCCAGTAGCCCTTGCCGTCTGGGGTGGCCGCCATGCCCACAATGGGTGCGTTCAGGTCCTGGCTGGCCGCCGAGCCGTAGGAGCCGGCGTCACCGAAGGGATAGACGCGGCCGTCGGAGGCCACCTCCCAGTAGCCCTTGCCGTCGGGGGTGGCGGCCATGCCCACGATGGGCGAGTACCACTCGTTGCTCGCCGAGCCGTAGGAGCCGGCGTTACCGAAGGGATAGATGCGGCCGTCGCGGGCCACCTCCCAGTAGCCGCCGTCGTTCGGGGTGGCGGCCATGCCGACGATCGGCGAGGCCCACTGGTTGCTGGCCGAGCCGTAGTCGGGCGCACCGTCGATGCTGTAGATCGCCCCGTCGCGGTCCACCAGCCAGGCGGCCGAGGACGAGCTGGCCCCGGCCGAGTGCGAGCTGGGGGTGGTGAGCGCCGACGACACAATGGCGACCATGCAGTAGGCGAAGGCGAGGAACGCCAGAGCGATGATCGGCAGCTTGCGCCGACTGGACGCGGACGTGAAAGGACGGGTTTTTTTCACGATTCAGATCCCCCTGTATCGTTCCTCTCGGCCCCCCTGGCCGGGAGAGTGTCTCCACGAAGGCAACGAGAGTCGTCTGCGGCTCTTACGGTTATTTCTTGTCGAAACGTTGCTGGAGGACTCCGCCGCCCGCCGCCGGTCGACGCACTGCCCGTGCATCAGCTCGGCGATCCAGGTGCGTTGGCGGCGCACATCCGTCGCGCTCTGCGCTCGCAGCGCGACGAAGTTGTGCACGGAACGCGGAGGTCTCTCTCTTGGCGTGGAGCAGGCGCGGCCCACGTGTAGCCCGATGTTTTAGGGCGACTTAAGCCTGCTTTGAGAGTGCAACAATCCATTGGTCGGGCGCGTCGGCGACGTGGTGTGACCAAGGAGCGCGACGCGGCACGCTCCTCCCTCTTGGGCGGTCTCGGGAGCCCCGGAACGCCCGCCCTCGGATCGAGGACGTGCGAGCACAGATTGGTCGGCCTCGGGTTTGCGCAGGCGCGGAACGACTTCGAGCGCTCCATTAGCGGGCGCATCGGCCGGGGCGGGCGCGCGGCATTGACGAACGGGCCAACTTCGGCGCTGGCCGCGCGGTCGTGCGTGGGGAACGACCGTCACACAGCGATGGAGCTCAGGCCCGCTCCACCGCCAGCACCTGCCACTCGTCCGGCACCCCCTTGAGGTTGTGCCGGCCCCGGTCGTCGAAGACGATGCCCGAGCCCACCACCAGGTCGCGCACCGTCCCCGTCACCAGCACCTCGCCCGCCGCGGCCATGGCGCTCACCCGCGACGCGATGTGCACGGCCAGTCCGCCGATGTCGTCGCCGCGCAGCTCGACCTCGCCCACGTGCAGCCCGGCCCGCAGTTCCAGGCCGGAGGTGGCTGCCGCCGCCACCATGGCCACCGCGCCCCGAACCGCTTGGGCCGGCGCGGCGAAGCGCGCCATGATCCCGTCGCCCGTCATCTTCACCAGCACCCCGTCGTGGCGGGCCAGCAGCCGCCGCACGTTGACGTCGAACTCGTCCAGCGTGGCCCGCCATTGGCGGTCGCCGGCGGCGGCGGCGCGCACCGTCGAGTCCACGATGTCGGTGAAGAGCACGGTGGCCAGCGTGCGCTGTGCCGCCTGCGGGCTGCGCTCGCCCGTGACGAACTCCTCCATTTCGTCGACGATGGAGTCGAACTCACCCGCCCAGGCCAACAGGTCGGGCCCGGGGAACGTCATGAAGCGCGCGCCGTCGATGTGCTCGGCCAGGTAGCGCCCGTGCTCGACCAGGTCGATGAAGCCTTCGGTGCGCGACATGACCAGCGTCGGGCATCGCACCCGCGGCAGCAGGTCGCGCACGTCCGAGGTGAAGGTGACCAGGTTGAAGGCGACGGCCGTGGCCGGGCTGGCGCCCCGCCGGGCCGCTCGCCCCCACCACGCGGCGAAGCCGACCCGGTGGGCCAGGCTGGGGGCGAAGATGGCGATGTCCATGGGCACGGTGTCGGCGTCGAGCGGCGTCTCGATGTTCTGGGCCGCGTCGACCGTGAGCTCGTCGGGTACACCGAACTCGTAGTCCTCCGCCCGACCCACCCGGGCCGTGCCGTTGACGATGATGAGGGCGGCCACACGTTCGGGGTGGTAGGCGGCGAGCCACAGAGCCGCCATCGACCCGCCCGTGCTGCACAGCACCACGGCGCGCTCGCACCCGGCGGCGTCGAGCACGGCCAGCGCGTCGTCCGCCCACACCTCGATGGAGGGCGGGCGGCCGGCCGGCAGGGGATCGGAGAGCCCGAGGCCGCCGGCATCGAAGCGGATCAAGCGGGAGAAGGCCGCCACGCGCTCGGTGTAGCCGAGCCAGTTGGGCTCGTCGACCGTATCGTCGACGGAGATCATCAGCCCGTGGTTGAACTCGAGCACGTCCACCGCGCCGTCGCCCCACACCTGGTAGCCGATGTGCACGCCGTCGCGCACCGCGTACCGGGTCGGCGGCGCGTCCATACGGATGCGGTCTAGCGGGTGCGCCGAAGGATCAGCGCGCCCCGCGCAGCAGCCGGCCCGGCAGCTCGCCGGTCGGCTCCCCGTCCTCGAAGGTGACCGTCCCCTTCTTAATGGTGCACGCGTACCCCGCGGCGCGTTGGAGGAGGCGGCGCCCCCCGGCCGGCAGGTCGTGGCACACGAACGGCGTCCCGAGCGCCAGGGCGTCGTAGTCGATGACGTTGAAGTCGGCCAGGGCGCCCACCTCCACCGTGCCACGGTCCGACAGCCCGTAGAGGCGCGCCGTGTCGTGCGTCTGCTTCTTCACCACGTACTCGAGCGGCAGGGTGGCGCCCCGGGTCCGGTCGCGCGTCCAGTGCGTCAGCATGAACGTCGGCATAGACGCGTCGCAGATGGTGCCGGTGTGCGCGCCACCGTCGGACAGGCCGAGCAGGCCGCGCGGGTGCTGGAGCATGTCGTACACGTGCTCGAGGTCGCCCGTGGCGTAGTTGAGGATGGGCAGGTACAGAAGCCCCTCGCCGCCGTCGGCCGCCATCTCGTCGTAGGCCACCTCCAGCGGCGTCAGGCCCCGCGCCGCGGCCAGGCCGGCCAGCGAGCGCTCGGGCCCCGGCTCGTAGTCGGGCGGGTCGCCCAGCACGTAGGTGCGCCCGTAGGCCTTCTCCATCGCCTCGGCCTCGGCCGGCGTCGACGGTGTCCACGACGTGATGGCCCGGCGCAGCTCAGGGTCGGCCAGGGCGACGGCCAGGTCGGCCGCGGACAGCTGGCGCCGGCGCAGCTCGCGATAGGCCGGGATGTCCGAGAAGAGGCAGTAGGTGGCGTGGTGCCCGGTCAGCAGGCCGGTCGGCCGCCCGGCGATCTGCGGGTAGAGCTGCGCGCCCTCGGCGCACGCCTCGAGCGACGCCGCCAGTTGCTTGCGCCACAGGTCGGGGTCGTCGTCCACCTGCAGGAGCACGTAGGAGACCGGCCGCTCGATCGCCGCCGACAGTCGCCGCATCCAGTCGACCTCGAGCCAGGCGTCGCCCAGCAGCTCGCCGGCCGAGCCGATGGGGGCCAGCTCGAAGACGCCGGCGCCCGCCTCGGCCAACGCGGCCCCGATGCCGAAGAGCTCGTCCTCGGCGGCGAAGGTACCGGGCACGGGCTCGCCGTCGACCGCCCGGTGGCCCAGCGTGCGCGAGGTGGAGAAGCCCAGCGCGCCGGCACGCAGCCCCTCGAGCACGATGGCGCGCATGGCGTCGATGTCCCCGGCGTTCGCCGGCTCGTTCTTGGCGCCCCGGTCGCCCATGACGTAGGCCCGCACGGCTCCGTGGGGGATCTGCGTGCCGACGTCCACCGTCCAGCGCCTCCGCTCCAGGGCGTCGAGATACTGGGGGAACGTCTCCCACTCCCACTCGATCCCCTCGGCCAGCGCCGTCCCGGGGATGTCCTCCACCCCCTCCATGAGGCCGATGAGCCAGTCGTGGCGCTCCGGCGCCGCCGGCGCGAAGCCCACTCCACAGTTGCCCATGACGAGCGTGGTGACGCCGTGCCACGAGGAGGGCGCCAGCTCGGGGTCCCAGGTGGCCTGCCCGTCGTAGTGCGTGTGGATGTCCACCCACCCCGGGGTGACCAGCAACCCGTCGGCGTCGATGGTCCGGGTGGCGCCGCCCGGCACCTGCCCCACGTCGGTGATGCGGCCGGCATCCACTGCGACATCCGCCTGCCTGGCCGCCGCGCCTGTCCCGTCGACGAGCGTTCCCCCCTTGATGATCAGGTCGTGCATGGGTGAGATCGTCTCACGCCGGCCGGCCGCACGCGCGGCGGGACCGGGCGCAGGTGCCCCGGCGGAGCCGGGTTCACCCGCCCGACGACCCCGTGCTCAGGTGGCGGCCTTGGCCTTGCCCAGAATCCGGTTCATTTTGGTGCCGCATTCTGGGCAGGTGCCCTGGGCGGCCCGGCGCCCGTTGGCCAGCTCGACTTCCTGGCCTTCGAAGCTGCGCTTCTCACGGCACTTGACGCAATACCCCTCGTACTCAGCCATGGCGACTCCTTCTCTTCGGTGATGGCCCTGGACGGGGGTCGAACGTAGCGGGAGGGTTACGAAAATTGGGGGATGGTCACACGACTGTCCGGCCCGGGTGGCGGTAGGGTCGGAGCCATGACGGACAACGGCGCAGGTCAGAGGGGTTGGCTGGAGGTCGGGCGGTCCGCCCGCGACGCCCTGGGAGAGACCTGGGTCGGGCTGGCCGATGTCTGCTACGAGCTGTCGGACACGGAGTGGGCGCTGCCCACGGAGTGCCCGGGCTGGGACGTCAAGGACCAGCTCTCGCACGTGATCGCGGTCGAGCGCACCGTCATGGGCGAGCCGGCGCCGGAGTGGGACGGGCCCGTGGGCGACCACGTGAAGAACGATTTCGCCCGCGGCAACGAGGCCTGGATCGCCGTGCGCCGGCCCCGGCCCGGCCCCGAGGTGCGGGCCGAGTTCGTCCAGGTGACCCGGCAGCGCCTGGCCCTTTTGGGCGAGCTGACCGAGGAGCAGTGGGAGGCGGTCGGCTGGAGCCCGGTCGGCCAGCGGCCCCACGCGGAGTTCATGGAGGTGCGGGTCTTCGACTGCTGGGTGCACGAGCAGGACGTGCGCCGCGCCCTCGACCGGCCCGGGGGGTGCGGCAACCGGGCCTCGGCGCTGTCGCTCGACCGGGTGCAGGGCGCCATGGGCTTCGTGGTGGGCAAGCAGGCCGGCTGCGCCGACGGCACGGCGGTGCGCTTCGACGTGGCCGGCCCCGGTGACGACGCACGCGTCTTCACCGTCGCCGTCGAGGGGGGCCGGGCCCGGCCCGTCGGCGACGACGTGCCGCCGACGGTGACCCTGTCGATGTCGAGCATCGACTTCGTGCGCCTCGGCTGCGGCCGGGCCGGGGGGGCAGCGGTGGAGGCCGCCGGGGGGATCGGGGTCGAGGGGGACGCGGCCGTCGCCCGGACGGTGCTCGGCGCAATGAATTTCATGTTTTGACCTACGCCCCCGGGCGGGCCGTGCGAGGGCCTCAGGGGTGACCGGTAGAGTGAACGGCTTCCGATGCGTGCGACCACCGAGCCAATGGAGGGAAACCTCGTCCGCCTGAGCGTGGAGATCGACGAGCCCGAGTTCGACCGCGCGCTGAGCGATCTCGTGCGCGCGCTGGCCAAACAGGTGCGCGTGCCGGGCTTCCGTCCCGGCAAGGTGCCGCGCAAGGTGCTCGAGGCGCGCATGGGCGGTGCGGGCGCGCTCAGGGCGGAGGCCCTGCGCGAGTCCCTGCCCGACTTCTATGCGCAGGCCGTGGTCGACACGGAGCTGGACCCGATCGCACAGCCGGAGATCGACATCACGGCCGGCGAGGACGCCGGCGCGGTGACCTTCGACGCCGTGGTGCAGGTGCGCCCGCTCGTGGCCATCCCGGGCTACGACGGGTTGTCGGTGACGCTGCCCGGTCTCGTGGTGACCGAGGACGAAATGCAACGGCAGATCGACCGCTTGCGCGAGAACGACGCCGAGCTCGAGGTGGTGTCCCGCCCGGCCATCGACGGCGACCTGGTGACCATCGACCTGCACGGCAATGACGCGTCGGGCGCCGAGGTGGTGGGCGTGGACGACTACCTCTACGAGGTCGGCACCGGGACGGTGGTGGCCGAGCTCGACAACGAGCTGCACGGCGCCAAGGCCGGCGCCATCCTCGCCTTCGACGCCGCCAACCCGGCCGAGCCCGACCAGCGGGTGGCGTTCCGCGTGCTCGTCAAGGAGGTCAAGGTGAAGCGGTTGCCGGAGGTGACCGACGAATGGGCCTCCGAGAGCTCCGAATTCGACACCGTGTCGGAATTGCGGGCCGACATCGAAAAGCGGATCGGGCAGGTCAAGCTGATCCAGAGCCAAATGGCGCTGCGCCAGAAGTCGGTCGAGGCGCTGGCGGGGCTGGTGGCGGAGGACGCGGTGCCCGAGGTCCTGGTGGACGCCGAGGTCAACGAGCGCCTGCACGACCTGCAGCACCGCCTGGAGGCCCAGAAGATGGGCCTGGCCGAGTACTTCCAGGCCACGGGCACGTCGCCCGACGAGCTGCTGGCGGCCGTGCGGGTGGACGCCGAGGCGGCGGTGAAGGCCGATCTGGCGCTACGGGCCCTGGTCGAGGCCGAGGAGGTCACGCTCAGTGACGAGGAGCTCGATGCCGAGGTAGTGAGAATGGCCGAGCGGTTCGGCACCACTCCCGAGGACCTGCGCCGGCAACTCGACACGGGCGGCCGGACGGGCGCGGTACGCTCGGAGTTACGGAAGAGCAAGGCGCTGGAGTGGCTGTTGGACCATGTTGCACTCTTCGACGAGGAGGGCAACCCGATGTCACGGGATGACCTCAGGGTGGACGCCTCGGAGGACGAGGACGAAGTGGCCGAAACGGTCGACGCGGGTGAGGAGAGCGAGAGCGAGTGAGCATGCAGAGTCCGGGGGAGCGGTTGAAGGCCTACAACTATCTGGTCCCGACCGTCATCGAGTCGTCGAACCGCGGCGAGCGCGCCTACGACCTCTATTCACGGCTGCTGCGTGAGCGCATCATCTTCCTCGGCACCCCGGTGGACGACACCGTGGCCAACCTGGTCTGCGCGCAGATGCTCTTCCTCGAGTCCGAGGAGCCTGACAAGGACATCCACCTCTACATCAACTCACCCGGTGGGGAGATCACGGCGCTCTTCGCCATTTACGACACCATGAAGTTCATCAAGGCGGATGTGTCGACCTTCTGCTTCGGGCAGGCCGCCTCGGCCGCCGCCGTGCTGCTGGCCGCCGGGGCCAAGGACAAGCGCTTCGCCCTGCCGCACGCCCGCATCCTGTTGCATCAGCCCTGGGGCGGAGTGGAGGGCCAGGCGAGCGACATCGAGCTGCAGGCGAGGGAGATCCTCCGCATGCGCGACCTGCTCTCGGGCATGCTGGCCGAGGACACGGGCCAGACCCAGGAGAAGGTGGCCCAGGACACCGACCGCGACTTCATCATGACGGCGGAGGAGGCGGTGACCTACGGCATCATCGACGAGGTCATCACGGCCCGCACGGTGGCCCCGCTCGAGGCCATCGGCGCCGCGTAGGACGTCGGGGAACGGGACGGGACGGGGAGCGATCGGGTGGCCAAGTTCGGAGAGGGCGGGGATCTCGTCAAGTGCAGCTTCTGCGGCAAGACGCAGAAGCAGGTCAAGAAGCTCATCGCGGGCCCTGGGGTCTACATCTGCGACGAGTGCATCGACCTGTGCAACGACATCATCGCCGAGGAGCGTGACGAGTCCACCGAGCTGAGCTTCGAGGACCTCCCGAAGCCGCGCGAGATCTTCGACTTCCTCAACGACTACGTCGTGGGCCAGGAGTACGCCAAGAAGATCCTCTCCGTCGCCGTCTACAACCACTACAAGCGGGTGCAGGCGGGGCCTCCGGTGGCCGAGGACGGCGTCGAGCTGGCCAAGTCGAACATCCTGCTGCTCGGACCGACCGGTTGCGGCAAGACGCTGCTGGCCCAGACGCTGGCCCGCATGCTCAACGTCCCGTTCGCCATCGCCGACGCCACCGCGCTCACCGAGGCGGGCTACGTGGGCGAGGACGTCGAGAACATCTTGCTGAAGCTGATCCAAGCCGCCGATTACGACGTGAAGCGGGCCGAGACGGGGATCATCTACATCGACGAGATCGACAAGATCGCCCGCAAGAGCGAGAACCCCTCCATCACGCGTGACGTCTCGGGCGAGGGCGTGCAGCAGGCGCTGCTCAAAATTCTGGAGGGGACGACGGCCTCGGTGCCGCCCCAGGGCGGGCGCAAGCACCCGCACCAGGAGTTCATCCAGATCGACACGACCAACATCCTGTTCATCTGCGGTGGCGCCTTCGCCG
>DATNLP010000149.1:0-5773 GCA_035602795.1 Acidimicrobiales bacterium
AAGCGGCCCGAGTGGCCGAACGGCTGCGTCACGCCGGAGTCGAGCCGGGCCAGGCGGTCGTCGTCCAGCTGCCAAACGGGCCGGAATTCGTGTTCGCCATGTTCGGCGTCTGGCTGGCCGAGGCCGTGTTCGTGCCCGCCAACCCGCGCCAGCCTCAGACCGAACTTGACCACGTGCTTACCTCGACCTCGCCCGCCGCGGTGATCGACGGCGCCGGAGTACGTCTCTCCGACCGGCCGCCCATGGGCTACGAGCCCGACTCGGCGTTCATCACCTGGACGTCTGGAACCACGGGACAACCCAAGCCGATCCTGCAGACGCACACCGGATATCTGGAAATACTCGACCGGGTCCTCGGCCCGCTGCGGGGCCGGCCCGCCGATCCGTCTCGTCCTCCGTCGCCGAATCTGGTGCCGGTGTCGCTCGCCTTGAATGCCGGCATCTACAACGTCCTGTTCGGGCTCCGGGCCGGTGCCTCGGTGGTGCTCATGGACCGCTTCAGCACCTCGGAGTTCGCCGCGCTCGTGCAGCGGTTCTCCATCCGATCCACCGTCTTGCCGCCCGCGGGGATGGTGATGCTCGCCGACGACCCGGGCGTCAGCGATCTGACACCCCTGCGGTACGTGAGAAGCATCACCGCGCCCCTCTCGCCCTTGGCCGCCCGCCGGTTTTCGGCGAAGTTCGATGTCACCGTGCTCAACGGCTACGGCCAGGCCGAAATCGGTGAGGTCGTCGGCTGGACGGCCGCCGACGCCCGGGACCATCCGGAGAAGATCGGGGCGGTGGGCCGGCCCCACCCGGGGGTGGCCATCAAGGTGGTGGCAGAAGATGGATCGGGGACTCCAGCCGACACCGTGGGGGAGTTGCTGGTGAAACCGCCCCGTATGGCCTCAGGCTATGCCGGCGGGGAAAGTCTCGACGATCGGCTGGATCAGGAGGGCTACGTCCGCACGGGGGACTTGGCGCGCATCGACAATGACGGGTTCGTGTGGATCGAGGGTCGGGTTGGCGAGGTGATCAACCGCGGTGGGAACAAGGTGTTTCCGGGGCAGGTCGAAGAGGTCCTCCTCCTCTCGTCCGGCGTGGACGAAGTGGCCGTGGTGGGCCTCCCCGATGAGCGACTGGGTGAGGTGCCGATTGCCTTCCTCGTGGGGGACGCTCCTGATGCCGAACTCGATCAACTGTGCCGGGAGCACCTCGTGCCCTACAAGATTCCCGTCGGATATCGACGGGTGGATGCGTTGCCGAAGAGCGAGGTCGGCAAGGTGCTGCGCCGAGAACTGGTCGCGATGGATGCGGCCGGCGAGTCCGACGTTGTACCTGGCCAATCTGCAGGGGAGGGCAACTAGCTCAAGCCCTGCGGGCCGTCACCGGCGCTAGCCGTCCCACTCCTCGGAACGGTCGGCGCGGGACGGTTGGCGGCCCAGCCGCATCGGCGAGAGGGCCGCCTCCACCAGCAGGATGCGGCTGGTCCGGTCGGTCAGCGCCAGGTTGTGCGCCTCCAGTTCCACCAGGAGCCGGTGGTCACGGCGCGCCTTTTCGCGGTCGGCCCACTCTTGCCATGTGGGGATGGCCCAGAGAAGAAAGCATTCGCTGTCGTCGGTCAGCGCCGTTTCCCAGGCTCCGGCCAACACCCAGCCGAAGTCGCTTATGACGGGAGCGACGTCGCTGCGAACGAAGTCCAGATAACGCGACGAGCTCCCTCTCGTGACCGCAATCTGCTCGTGCGCGTAGACGTCACCTCGGATTCCGGCCGAACACGCTTGCTCAATCGTGGGCATCCACGGTGCCGGGATCAGCAGACGATCCTCACCCCCTGCCCTCAGCTCAGCGGCTGCCGCCCACCAGGCGGCCAGCTTGGGGTCCTGGAGGTCGCGATGACCCAGCTCGTGTCCGAAGGACCGGGCCAGGCCGTCGAACCCGTCCTCCTCCCAGAGGTTGACGACCTGGGGCCATCGTCCCGTGCTGCCCACGACCCCCCAGACGCCGTAGCAGAGCTGGTGCCGCTCCTCTTGTGCCGTGGGGCTCCAATTGGCCGTCATGTGGTACATGTAGCGCCCGCGGTTGTGGCCG
Organism: Acidimicrobiales bacterium; assembly: GCA_035602795.1. GTDB lineage: Bacteria > Actinomycetota > Acidimicrobiia > Acidimicrobiales > RAAP-2 > Bog-473. Next base: position 2,074 of record DATNLP010000149.1, read on the forward strand.
ATGATGTCGATGTATTCGTGGATGTAGACCTTGTCGTTCACCGGAGATCCTTCGTCACTCATCACGAGTCCTCCGACGAGGGAGCAAAGTACGGCAGCGTGAGGTCATCGGATGCCGGATGGAATTCCACGGATAGCTCCAGTCCCTCGTGCAACGCGCCGGGCTCACAGCCGATGACCGCGCTCATCATGAAAGGGCCTTCGTCCAATCGGACCACGGCCGGGGCATACGGCACCTGGAACCTCGGGTCCGGCGGCTGCCAGACCACCGTCCAGCTGTAGAGCCGGCCCCGGCCGGCGCTGGCCTCCCACGTCGGTGACGTCGCGTGGCACTGTGCGCACACGGTGAATGCGCCGAGGCCGTAATAGCCGCACACGGCGCAGCGCTGGTAGAGGAGGCGGTGTTGCCGACATCCGTCCCAGTAGGCCGCGCTGTGGAGGCTCGGGCGGGGGACCGGGATGCCCCTCGGTTGGGGCAGCAACAGGCTCATGGGCGCTCTCGACCGAGAAGCAGGACGTCGCAGAACAGGGCCCCGGAGCCCCCGTTCGAGCAGAGGGCGACCTCCGCGTGCGGGACCTGGTTCGTGGTGCACCCCCCGCGGAGCTGCAGGGCCGCCCGAATGACCCGCTGCAGCTGCTGCGCGTTGATCCCGGGATGACTGAACGACATGGTCCCACCGTCCGTCGTGACGGGCAGCCGGGAACCTGGCGCGATGTTTCCGTCTTCGACGAACGATCCGCCCTCACCGGGGGCGCAGAAGCCGAAGGCCTCCAGCTGCCGAATGATCTCGAAGGAGAACGGATCGTAGAGTTCGGCCACGTCGACCTCGGCCGGCGTCAACCCGGCCATGGCGAAGGCCCTCCTGGCCGCGGCTGCGCCGACCATCCCGGCGGGCTCGGCGTCGGGCCGGGGCCGGAAGTCCCACACCGGTGCGACCGTGTACGCGGGTCCGAATGCGTCGCTGGCTCCCCCGAGGATCCACAAGGGTGCTTCGGATTCAGCCGCCCGCTCGGCGGACACCAGGACGACTCCGCACCCTCCCTCCGAAGTCGTGGCGCAGTCGAGGAGGTGAAAGGGGTCGGCGATCATGCGAGAGGCCAGGACGTCGCCGGGGGAGAACGGTCCCCGGCCGTGGTACACGGCATCGGGATTCTCGTGACCATTGGTGCGTATGGTGGCGGCGACGGCGGCCAGCTGCTCGGGCGTGGTGCCGTACGTGAGCATGTGACGGCGCGCCATCAGGGCGAATTCAGCCGCCGTGAACAGCCCGTAACCGACGACGAGCTCGTTCGCCGGCCTCGTCCAGGGTGCGGCCGAGGTCCGATCGAGGTGGATGCCGGCCCCACCGGCAGCAACCAGCACGACGTCGCACTGGCCAGTGGTGATCAGCGCGGCCGCGTCGAGGATCGTGGGGATCCCCAGTGAGCTGGGTCGTCGGGTGCAGGGACCGAGGCCGAGCTCAAGGGCGATGTGCGCGCAGTCCGGACCGACGACACCGTCGACCTCGTGCGGCGAGATGCCGGCGTCCGTGAGCGCACCCAGCGCGCCCGCCAGCGCGATAGAGACCGAGTCGTGGTCCGGGAGCCGGCGTGCCTGCACGGTGTTGTGGACACCGGCGATGGCGACGCCGCGAAAAGGGTGCGCGGGCACGTTGCGGACGGGCGCTCGAATTCTCGACCGTCAGGCCGTGACTTCCGCCGACTCGAACAGTGAGCGCTCCCGGAAGAGCTGGGCCACCTTGTTTCCCACGTTCCGCATCATCTTGACGTATTCGGCGGATGCTTTGTCCCCGTCCCCCTGCTTCATGGCCCGGGTGATGGCGGCCAGCCCCCGACTCTCCACATCCACCGCCTCGGGCACTTCCTCGAAGAAATTCCCTGGCACCAGCGCGGACATGGCCCGCAGTGCCACGTTGATGCGGGGCGACGCCGCGCCTTTCACGATCAGGCTGTGAAAGGCGATCGAAAGGTCGTACCGATCGTCGGCTGTCGTCGCCTGCGCGAACTGCGTCTGTAGCGCGCCGAGTCGTTGCGGGAGGTCGTCACCGGCTCGCGCCAAGGCGCGCTTGGCGGCAAACCCGTAGATCAAACCGAAGAGCTCGTAGTGGTCGTGGACGGTTGGCTCATCGAGCGTATTGATGAAAGCACCCCGGTGCATTTCGTTGGTGACCCATCCCTCGCGCTCGAGCACGATCAGGGCCTCGCGCACCGGTATCCGGCTCACGCCGAGCTCCTGGGCGATCGCATCCTGGGGGACCCGCATGCCCGGGCGCAGCTCGCCCTCGAAGATCAACCTCCGGATATGCGACGCGATGTGCTCACCACTGGGTGTGCGCACAATTTTGGCCTGACGACGTCCATTCGATCGACCCTTGGCAGCAGTGTGGGAACTGTCAGGGGGCGATGGCATACGTATATCTTATGCGAACTTCCAGTCCAACCGGTGCTTCGGCGGCGCCGGGGCACGTCAGAATTGCGCGGCCCGGCACCGGACGAACCGACGACCCGTTGGTGCTGAACGCGGGACATCATAAAATATACAATCTGACGGAGTGGGACACTTGGCCGAGGTGCTCGTGTGCAATGACCGGAGGACCCGTCGACCAGGTGGTCGACCTCGGAGAAGGAACGCACCGCCTTCTCCGGCCCCGCGCACGGGCCGGCTGAGCCGATGACGGAGCCGCTCACGGTCACCGACTCGACCGACGACGGCGCGGGCGGGCACCTCGCCATACCTCCGGACGCTTCCATCGACGAGGTCGTCGAGGCGGTGCGGGCCTGGATTGTGTCGGCGGTCCCGACGGCGTGGGTCGAGGCCGGCCGCCGGGGCGGACCGGCCGCCGTTCGAGAGGTCAGGACCCGAGCCGACTACGAGGCCTGGTATCCCGTCTTTGGAACCTCCGGACTGGTGGCTGCCACCTGGCCCCGCGCCTACGGCGGCCTCGATCTCTCCCCGGATGCCGCCCGACGGGTCGAACAGGAGCTCGCCCCGTTCAACCTCGGGCGGCTCAACCCGCTGGGACTCAACCTGGCTGCGCCCGCCCTCTTCGCCCACGGGACCGAAGAGCAGCGGCTTCGTTTCCTCCCTCCGATCGTTCGCAACGAGGAGGCCTGGTGCCAGCTCTTCAGTGAGCCCGGCGCCGGTTCCGACCTGGCGTCGCTGGCCACGAGGGCCGAGCGCGACGGGGATGACTGGGTCATCACCGGTCAGAAGGTGTGGACCACGTGGGCGCACCTCTCGGACTGGGCCGTCCTGCTGGCCCGGACCGACGTGGACGTTCCCAAACGTCAGGGGCTGACGTACTTCCTCATCGATCTGCACCAGCCAGGCGTCGAAGTTCGCCCCTTGCGTCACCTGGGCGGTGAGGTCGATTTCAACGAGGTGTTCCTGAACGCGGCCCGGGTCCCGGACGCGTGCCGAGTCGGCGACGTGGGTGCCGGCTGGAAGGTCGCCAATTCCACGCTGTCGGGGGAGCGCCAGATGGTGGCGGGCGCAGGCTCGGGTGGTGTGGACCGCATCGGAGGCTCGGGTGTCGGCCATCTGATCCGGTTGGCGAAGCGTCGGAGCGTCGAAGGCGGCTCGGGGGGATGGGACGATCCTGTGCTTCGCGACGAGATCGTCCGTCTGTACTGCGAGGAACGTGTCCGGGAATGGACCAACCAGCGGGTGCGCAGCCGGGCCCGGGCCGGGCGTCCTCCCG
>DATNLP010000154.1:0-6606 GCA_035602795.1 Acidimicrobiales bacterium
CATGGGGTCGCAGTGGAACAGCGTGACGGACCTGGACTGGTCCATCGACGTCGACCCGGAGCGGCTCGTCACCGAGCAGGAGAGCCCGGTGCTCGCCATCGCCCGGGTGGCGGGGACCTTGCCGGGCTCGCCCATGGCGACGTGGAAGGAGAAGGAGTACGCGCAGCTCGGCATCGAGTTCTTCAAGGCCAACCTGTCGCAATTCATGCACGGCGAGCAGGGCGCCATGATGACCGCAGCCAAGATCGTGGAGACGGTGCCGTGGATCGACGCCAAGTACTACGCGTCGACGCAGACGATGGACGAGGCGCGCCACACCGAGGTGTTCGCCAAGTACCTGCACACCAAACTGGGCGAGGCCTACCCGATGAGCCCCTTCCTCAAGGCGCAGATCTGGTCGCTGCTCGAGGACTCGCGCTGGGACATCGCGTATCTGGGGATGCAGATCGTCATCGAGTCACTGGCGCTGGCCGCGTTCGGCGACATGCTGCGCCGGATCAAGGAGCCGTTGCTGACCAAGCTGCTGCGCTACGTCATGTCCGACGAGGCGCGCCACGTCGCCTTCGGAGTGGTGACGCTGTCGGAGTTCTACGGCGACCTGAGCGAGGCCGAGCTCCTCGAGCGCCAGGAGTTCCTGGTCGACGCCACGGTGAACCAGCGGGCGCGGGCGACCACACCCGAGGTGTGGGAGCGCATGGGGACCACGGGGGAAAAGGTCTTCCCGTTCATGCTGGAGGCCGCCGAGCAGATGAAGACCAACCTCATGGGCGGCTTCGCCCGTGGCTTCTTCGCCAAGCTGGTGCCCAACGTGCGCAAACTGGGCCTGCTCGACGCCAACGACGGCTACCTGCGCCGGCGCTGGGGTGAGGCCGGACTGCTCGAGTTCGAGTTCGCCGACGACACCGGCTCCGATTACGAGACCTACGACGCCGTGGCGGAGGACCGGCGGGCGGCGGCGGCGGCCGGGGATGACGGCGAGCACTGAAGCTCCGAACGCCGTTTGGCGTGACCTGACCCTCACCGAGTGGGAGGGCACCAAGGACGCCCTGCACCTGTGGACCCAGGTCGTCGGCAAGGTGCGGCTCGCGTTGGCTCCCATGGTCAACCAGTGGTGGCAGGTGCCGCTCTACGTGTCGGCCCGCGGGCTCACCACGTCGTTGATGCCTGCCGGCGACATCGGGTTGGAGATGGAGTTCGACTTCGTCGATCACCGCCTGGCGCTGCGGACCACCGACGGCGGGCACGGTGAGGTACCCCTCCGGCCCCAATCGGTCGCCGAGTTCTACGGCGCGACCATGGGCGCGTTGGGCGAGCTGGGTATCTCGGTGCGGGTGCTGGCGCGACCGGTCGAGCTGCCCGTCGCCGTCCCGTTCGCCGACGACCTGGTGGCGCGACCCTATGACGCCGAGGCGGCCGAGCGGTTCTGGCAGGCCCTGGTGCAGATCAGCCGGGTGATGACGGTCTTCCGGGCCCGGTTCCAGGGGAAGGTCAGCCCCGTGCACTTCTTCTGGGGCGCCGCCGACCTCGCCGTCACCCGCTTCTCCGGACGCGAGGCGCCGAAGCACCCCGGCGGCCCGCCCAACTGTGCCGACTGGGTACAGGAGCTGGCCTACGACCACGAGGTCAGCAGCTGCGGCTTCTGGCCGGGTGGATCCGAGGAGGGATCCTTCTACTCCTACGCCTACCCGGCCCCCGACGGCTTCGCCGAGTGGCCCGTCTCACCGTCGGTCGCTTCCTACGACGCTTCGCTCGGCGAGTTCATCCTCCCCTACGCGGCCGTGCGCACCTCGTCGGATCCCGATGGTGACCTGTTGGCCTTCTTCCAGAGCACGTACGAGGCGGCCGCCGAACTGGCCGCGTGGGACCGTGCGGCACTCGAGGTCCCGGACCTGCACATGGCACCGGGGCGGGTGCGGTGATGGCACCGGCGGCCAAGACCACCGCCCTGTCGCGGGTGCGCGCCATCTGTCTGGGCCTGCCCGAGGTCGTCGAGAAGCCGTTCGGCGACCACACCTCGCCGGCGTTCCGCGTCCGCGACAAATTCTTCGTGATGATGCCCGACGACGGGTCGTCCATGACGCTGAAGACCCCGAAGGGCGTACAGGCGATTCTGGTGGCCTCCGACCCGGACCGCTTCTTCGTGCCGAAGTACGTGGGCCACATCGGGTGGGTGGGCGTGCGGCTCGACCTGCGGGCGCAGCCCGACTGGGGCGAGCTGGCCGAGATGATCATCGAGAGCTACTGCATGACCGCGCCCAAGCGGTTAGCGGCGCGCGTAGCGCCGGAAGACTGAGCCACACGACCCCTCACCGGCCCTCACATCAGATCCTCGAGCGCTACCGTTCTCCCCCATTTGTCGTGCACGCACTGGTTCCGTCGGTTCCGCAGCGGCCAGAGGTAGTCAATGAGCAACGTGACGATCCACAGGCCAAGGGCCCAGAAGAAGAGCGCGGAGAACCGCCGCCGCCAAGACGTGGCGAAGTCGACCTCGGACAGGTGGTCCTCGGCATCGATCCGTGCGAGGCGGATCCGCATCCTCCGCATCCCTGGCGTCTGGCCGCGTCGCCCGATGAACCAGACGGGATAGGCGACGACGACCACCAGTCCCAGGACGAACCAGCCGGCGAGCAACAAGTCCGAGATGGCGCTGGTGGGAAGGTTGTCGTTGGCTGACTGGGCCGGCGTCATTGAGTTCGACCACGCGATGAACAGGGCCACAGGCACCACGGCCATCAGCACGGCGTCGATGGCGAAGCCGGCGGCGCGGCGGCGCCAGCTCGCCAGCCGACGGCCCGAGAGGTGGTCGAACGCGCCCGGCTCATGGGCCGTCGGGGTTCCCCTGGGCTCGCTCAGCGGCCACGATGTGTCTCCCGCTCCCCCTGACATCGAGCCCACCGTAGGGGCCGGGGGTAAATGAGAGGTAAGGAAGCGGCTAGCGCGCTGGGTCGAGGGACGTGAGCCGGGCGTCCATGGTCTCGTGGTACTGGATGCTGCCGGTCGCCATCGCCACCTGCTCGTGCTCGCGCACGATCAGGCCGGTGGCCGGGACCACCCAGTAGTCGGTCGGGCTGGTGCCGTGCTCACCACCGGTGAACGTCATGGTGAGCCGGGTGTGCTCCACGCTGACGCGGTGCCCGCCGACGGACATGGTGGCCGGGCCCAGGGTCTCGCCGGCCAGTGCCACCTTCTCCGTGGGGCTGGTCATGGTGCAGGTGGCGGTCCAGCGCTGTCCGGGCCGATCCCCGGCCGGCAGCAGGTAGGCCGTGGCGGGGCAGACGATGGTCGACGTGGTGGTCGTGCCGGCGATCGACTCGTCGGTGACCAGTTTGGACACCGTGAGCGCGCCGTCGGGCCCGGAGCACACCGACGTCGTCTCCGTGTGTTGTTCGATGGGCACCCAGCTGACCGAGGCACAGGACGAGTCATCGACCACCATGGAAGTCGTCGAGGGGAAGGAGCGCTGCACGCCCATGAGGCTCAGACCCTCTCCCCCGCTGGTGCGATAGGTGTACACGCCGGGGACCGGGAGCCGGTTGCGCAGGGAGTTGAGCATCTTCCCCGTCTGCTCGCGCCGATAGATGCGCAGCGCCTCGCGCAGCCCGACCGGTGTTCCCACCGTCCTGAACACGAGTGCCCACGCCGTCCCGCCGGCGGTACTGACGATCACCAGGGCAAGGACGATGACCGAAAGGAGCCGGTGTTGCTGGACCCATTGCCAGACGAACACGACCGAAATCGTACCCCAAGTCCGTCGGCCGAACCTGACGGCGGCGTCAGGCCAGGTCGGGCACCCAGTTGCCGTGGAATCCCGCCGGGACGCGCTGCGGCAGGGCGATGACGGCCTGCGGCTCGCCGTCGAGATCCCCGGCGTTCAGGACGTACAGGGCGGACGCGTCGTCGGGCGCCGAGTAGACGAGCGCCATCAACCAACCCTCGTCCTCGCCCGCGCCGTGGTGGCCCGGGACGAAGACCGCCTCGCCGACGCTGGTGCCGCGGCCGAACGAGCGCGTCGTGCTCGTGCCGCGCGCGAAGTCGTGCCCGATGATGGCCGACTCCGTGCCAATGATGTCGTCCGCCTGCGACACGGCCACCGTCCAGCCGTAGCGGTAGGGGCGGCCGACGCGACGCTCGTCCACCCGCGGGAACTCCTGCCCGCGGTCGTCGAGGCGCTCCTCCTTCACCGGCCCGCCGTGGCCGTCGAGGTGCCAGCGGTCCAGCGTCGGCGCGCCCTCGGCCGGACCGAGGAACCGGGTGCGGAACATGGAGGGGTGGCGCACCACGTCGACGACGATCCCGTCGCCGTCGTCGTAGGCGTTCACGGGGTGGAAGACGTAGCAAGGGTCGACGTCGTGCCAGACGACGTCCCTCGAGTCGCCGTCGCGCTCGAGCAGGCCGACCCGGGCGTGGTAGCCCTCCTGCCAGCGGTAGGGGAACTGTGCGCCCTCGTTGATGGCCTCCATGGAGAACGTGACGGGGAGGTCGAGCAACACGACGAAGCGCTCCGTGATGGCGCAGTCGTGGACGCTCACCGGCCCGCCCATGGTGATGCGCCGCGACGACCGCACCGGGCCGCCGGCGTCGACGACGGTGACCTCGACGTCGTCGCCCCAGCCGAAGAAGTAGGACACGGCGTACAGCTCACCGGTGACCGGGTCGCACTTGGGGTGGGCGGTGTACCCGCCGTCCAGGGTGCCGTCGAAGTCGCACGGTCCGACCGTCTCGAGCTCGTCGGTCAGCTCGTAGGGACGGGCCCCCGCTTCGACGATGGCGAGCGTGCGCCCGGCATGGCCGATCACGTTCGTGTTGGGGGCGAAGTCCATGCCGGCGTGCACCAGGCCGGGTCGCCTCGACTCGCCGAGCGCCTCGGCCACGGCCGCCGAGCGCACCCACCGGTTGCGGTACCACTCGGCCCGCCCGTCGCGCAGGCGCACCCCGTGCACCATGCCGTCACCGGTGAACCAGTGGTAGGAGGAGGGCTCGGGGGGTGAGACCGGGTTGGGCCCGTTGCGCAGATAGCGGCCGGACAGGCTCTCGGGTAACTGCCCGGTAACCGGCAGCTCGGTCGCCGTCACCTCCTGTTGGACGGGTGCGAAATTGCCCTCTAGGTACGGGTTGGCGGCGACGGTCACAATGACCCCCTCGGTGTCAAATGCGGGAATATGCCCTCACGCTACGCACAATGACCTGTGTGAACAACATGTGACCAGGGGTTGTGCCTGGATCCCAAACCGCGCCTTGCCCGTTGGGCCGCGCTATGGTTCTTGTCCGAGGGCACCACCAGAACAAAGTCAAAGTTTGGAAATCCCTCTGGCTCGAGTGAGCCACCGGCCATGACCCCCGATACGGGTCGAATCTGGCCAGGAGAGGAGTGGATTTTCAATGGCTACTGGTTCGGTCAAGTGGTTCAACGGTGAGAAGGGCTTCGGCTTCATCACCCAGGACGGTGGAGGCCCCGACGTGTTCGTGCATTACAGCGCGATCTCCGGCACGGGCTACCGCAATCTCGAAGAAGGCCAGAAGGTTGAGTTCGAGACAAACCAAGGCCCCAAGGGGCTTCAGGCAGCGAACGTGCGCGCCATTTAGCGCGGCGCCGTCTGCCGCCGCATAATCGGCACGGCAGTACGAGGTCGCAAGGAACAGGGTCCCGTCTCTCAGGAGGCGGGGCCCTGTTCAATTCTCAAGATGGCTCGAGATCAATTGTCAAAACGGCGGAGCAGACCGGCGGTGCCGGCGCGGGCGCGGGCAGTTCCGCTCGCGCTGGCCCGCGCTAGCGCTACCAGTAGGGCCGGCGCTGCCGGGTGGTGACGTCGAGGACGGCCTGGGCGTACTCCTGGCGGCACACGACGAGGTCGGGCAGCCAGGCGTCAGCGTCCCCGTAGCGCAGTGGCTCCCCGTCGAGCCGACTGGCGTGCAGGCCGGCCGCCGTGGCCACCGCCACCGGGGCGCACGAGTCCCACTCGTACTGGCCGCCGGCATGCACGTACACCTCGGCCGCCCCGAGGACCACGGCGGCGATCTTGGCGCCGGCCGACCCCATGGGCACCATGACGCCGCCGAGCGCCTCGGTGACGTCGTAGGCGACGTCCGGCGGCCGACTACGCGACACCACCACCCGTGGCCGCTCACCGGCCGGGAAGGGCGGCAGCACGAGCGGCTCGCCCGTCGAGAGCACCAGGTCGAGCGCCGGGAGCGCCACCGCCCCCACCACGGCGACGCCGCCGACGGCCAGGGCCACGTGCACCGCCCAGTCGGTGCGGGTGCGTTCGCGGAACTCGCGGGTCCCGTCGAGGGGATCGACGATCCACAGGCGGCCGTGCCCGGCGACGTGCTCGAGCCCCTCCTCCGAGCGCACGTCGTCGTCCGGGTAGAGCCGGTTGAGCTCCTCGACCAGGAAGTTGTGGGCCATGTGGTCGCCGGCCGCACCGACGTCACGTAGGGAGGGCGGGTCGGCACGAAGCTCCATGAGGACCCGCCCGGCCCGCTCCGCCAACAGCGCCGCGTCGCGGTGCTCAGCGGTCAGGTCTTCGGAGGGCATGGCCCCCTGTTCTAATCGCTGTCAGACGAGGCGTCGGTCGGTCGCCCACCTGGTCAGCTCGTGGCGGGTCG
>DATNLP010000320.1:0-3600 GCA_035602795.1 Acidimicrobiales bacterium
CCGCGGTCGATCGCCGCCTCGCTCACGGTGAGCGAGCGCAGACTGGGCGCCGCTACTGCTCGGGACACGCAGCGCGACCCCCTCACCACAGACTCCCGTGCGCCGGCACGGACCGTCCCATGGCCGTGCACTTCGCCCAAGACGCGACGACGTCGATCGACTCGAATTGTTGGACCCCACGCCACTTCATCGCTTCAATCCATTCATCCTGTTCACAGGGCCGGATGAGGATTTCGGCACCCACAGGTCATCGCCAGCGAGACCGCTGTCTTCTCCGACGTACCCCTGTGCGTGACGAGAACGTCATCCTGCTCGCTGAGCTGGGACGACGCGCCTCAATCCCCCCACGGTACGACCGCTGCAGAACCGGTGTTACCGACAGTGGGATCCTGCGTATCCGCAGCCAGATCGTCGGTCGAAGGTTCCAGCACCTGTAGGTGCCGAGAACCCCATCAATGGGCCCTGAGCTGGACTTTGGCGACGAGCGCCTGATGCGGCGAGCATCCGGCAGTAGCCCTCTCGTTCTTGTACCGGGCTTTCTGTCGCGTCCTCCAGCTCATCCGGCTTTCCTGTCGTAAGGACACGGACCTCGCTATCGAGGTCGCCATCCCGACAGTCATCACGAGGCAGCGGTCCCGCCGTCCTCAACGAGCCGGAGTCGTCGGGGATCGGCTGGCAATCGGTCCCACACCTCTTCTCCGGTGAGGACTGGCAGTTCGTTTGCTGGCAGGTGACGCTCGAAGAGCGCGAGCGTCTCACCGAAGTGGGTCGCTGCCGGGGCGATCACTCCGTGGAGGCTGAGCTGGTGGGCGATCCGCCCAACCTGCCAGCAGGCGTCGTATTCGCCGACGTCACTGAGGAGGTCGTCGGTGCTGAGGCCCACTCGGACCTGAGCCTCCTCGGTCCGAAGGTCGAGGACGTCGGTCACCGACACGGTGCAGGTGAGGATCCGGCGGGGCGCCACCTGGTCGCCGGTCATGCCGTCGGCGGCGAACGGATCGACCAGGTGGCGGTACGCCTCGACCGTCACAGACGCTCGGGGTCTACCCAAGTAGAGGACGGGGTACTGCCCAGGTGGCCCCCACCGACCGCCGCTGGAGCTGCCAGACAGCAGGCGCCAGTTCAGGCTGACGTGGCGTTCGAACTCGCCCTCGACCGCTGACCGGGGGGCAGCCGCGACCGCCTGGCGGAGGCTCCGTTGCACCTAGGTCGCTCCTGATTGCAGTCGCTGGACTGCGGCGACCACTGGCTCGAATTGGCCCTCGACCAGCATCTCCACTGGTCGACGACCTCCCAGTTCGGGGTTCCTGGCGTGCAGCCAGATTTCGACACCGTCCGGCCGGTACACGTGCAACAGTGCTCGGACGATGTAGTGGATGTCGACCAGCCGGTCACGGGTTTCGGCGGCGGGTCGTGATGACCCCGACACCCAGTTCTGGACCTGTCGCTCTCGAACTCCTGTGATCTGTCCAATCTCCGAGGTGGAGAGACCGGCCTGCCGGATCTCCTCGACCAGGGACGGAAAGGAAAAGCCAGCCTGAACGACCTCGGGGGTCACCACACCCCCCTTGGTATTACATGATACATGACAGTTTCCATTTCGTAGTGAATGACACCTATGATAACATGCGTCAGAGCAGCCAGCACGAATCGAGGTACCAAGATGGCTGAACTTCTGGTCAGGGCCGGGTGGGGGGACCACCTGGTCATCAGCGACCTTCTGGCCACGGGATCGGGGCTCCGGCTGGCAACGGCTCGGAACTTGCCCCTCTCCCAGCTCGTAGCCGATGCCCATGTGGCCAAGGCGTGGCCGGTCCTCTCCGAGCTGGCCGAGAGCGCCGGGGTCCCGTTCCTGGTGGATCCGACGACGCCGTTCGTACAAAGCGGTGCCGCCCCGGATGATCGGTGGGCACAGCTACCGTACGCAAACGTCGATTCCCTCGCTCCGGACGAGGTCGATCTGGACCGGTTGGTCGAAGAGGTCGTCGAGTTCCAGTTGGAAATGGGCGCGACGGCCGTGATTCCCCCGTACTTCTATGCGGCGTCTCCGAGTGACCCATGGTTCACAGCATCGTTGGATGCCATTTCTCGCACGGCTGAGTTCATGAGTGACAACGAGATCAAGCTGCAGATGACGCCCATATTCTGCGCACGATTGATGTCGTTCAGCACTTCGGCGTCGTGGCAACGGGGTGTTGATCGATTTGTTCGTCGAGTGAGCAACAACGGTGCGTCATCAATGGCGGTGTGTCTCTCCCCCGCCGGCGACGCAGGTGATGGATACGGAAAAGTGCGACGTCTCTTCGATACCGCAACACGAGCGAAAGCAAGTGGCCTGACGGTCGTTGTATGGCGACAAGGTGTATACGGCCCTGGACTCGTTGCCGCCGGACTTGACGGGTACGAGTGTGGCATGGGTATCGGTGAGCTGAGCAACGTTGCAGCGCAACAGTCTCGTCGTCGCCAGCGTGACGACGAAATTGGGAAACAGCAGCGTGGTGGACCACGCCGTATATACATCGAGACCCTTGGACGCAGCGTGTCACGCCCTGTTGGTTTGACTCTTTTCGGCGACATGGCGATGCGTCCGAAAGTGATGTGCGATGACGAGGGGTGTTGCCCAACTGTCGCAGAGACCCTCGACAAGCCACGTCACCACGCTGTTCGAGCGAGGGCTCGACTGCTCGACGAGTTGATGTCGCAACCCAGTCGTGAATGGCGACTCAATCACATTGCTCGTTACGCAGCGGCAGCTGTAACAACCGCACGACATGCGAACAGTGTGTTGCACAAGCACGGCATCAAAGAACAAATCAAGCTGAGCCACCTGGAATCGATCGAACAGGTTGCACGGGACTTGACCGCGGGTGGACGTGCTGCATAGACGCCTGCTTCATGCCTGCGTTTGATAACGCTATAACCCGCGAGTTGAACGGTGCCAGGCGATGCTGACCCTACGAGAGCTCTCCAACTATCAATTCGAGGGGAAGAACGAACAGGCCGTCAGAGAAGAGTGGATTTTTCCTTTGCTCCTACACCTGGGCTATGGCCCCACCACACTGAACGCCGTCACATTCGGCGATCAGCTCAAACTCCGCCGGCCTCTATGGAAACTGGGCAGCAAGCGGATCGAGATCGATTACCGACCCAGCGTCCTTGGACATGAGCTTTGGATCATCGAAGCGAAGGCTCCTGGAGCTGTGGATGTAGACGAACACCTGGCTCAGGCCTGGAGCTACGCCACGCACCCAGAGGTGAACGTCCCTCTTGTCGTCCTCGCGGATGGAACCCATTTTGCCCTCTATGACATCACCGCGATCGAATGGGACGAAGCAGTTCTGGATATCCCTGCGACCGATATTGAAAGTCGGTTCGCCGAAATTTTCGAAGTGCTTGGCGCCCGCACCGTGGCGACCGCCGTACGCCACCGATTGTTGAACCGCTTGCGGACGGCTCTTGACGCCGAACTGGATCTCGGTGCTCTAGATGACACAGTCTCGCGAACCAAGGAGATCGTTACACAAGTTCGACCGAGCGTCCTAGAGAACAGGCGGCGAGTCACAGACGAAGCAAACCTTCAGCGCGCACGAGATGACGAGG
>DATNLP010000175.1:0-3577 GCA_035602795.1 Acidimicrobiales bacterium
TCGACGCCATCGCGCACCAGGTCCCGGGTTACCCCGCCGAGCACGCCGCCCGCCGCCAGGCCTTCGAGCGGGACAAGCGCCTGCTCCGTGACGAGGGCATCCCCGTGCTCACGCAACGCCTGCCCGGCCACGAGCAGTACGGGTATCGCATCGATCGCGAGTCGTTCTACCTGCCCGACCTGGACCTCGAGTCCGACGAGCAGGTCGCGCTCCACCTCGCCGTCGCCGGCGTCCACCTCGGCGATCCTAGTGGTCGGGATGCGCTGCTCAAGCTGGGGGCTGCCGGTCTGGGTGACGTCCGCCCCATCGCTGCCCTCGTCCCCCCGGCGGCCCTCATCGACCTGTTCGAGGCGGTGCGCACGCGGGCAGCGGCGGCGTTCTCGTACCGCGGCCAGGGCCGTCACGTCGCGCCCGTCGGGCTGTGGTTCCGCTTCGGGCACTGGTACCTGGTGGCGTTCGACGTCGATCGAGACGCCGTACGCACCTTCAGGGTGGACCGGATCGAAGGCGACGTCACCCGCTCCGAGCTCGGTGACGTGGTCGTGCCCGGCGACATCGACGTGGAGGCGGCGCTGCCGGACGAACCGTGGCAGGCCGAAGGTGAGGATCGCGTCGAAATGCGCATCCGTGTCGACTCCCCTCTCTCGCGCCGGGTGGCCGACGAGGTGGGGGAGGACAAGGTGGTGGCGCGCCACGACGACGGTTCCATCGATCTGGTGCTCGGCGTGTCCTCGTTCGTCTCCATTCGCTCGTGGGTGCTCGGCCTCCTCGACCACGCCGTGATCACGGAGCCGCCGGTGTTCCGGGACGACATGGTGGCCTGGCTCGAGGTCCTCGCCCAGCCGCTGTCACCGCTTCCCGGCGACGACAAGATGCCGGACACGCCCGTCGCCACCGCGGATTCGCCGCCCCGTGCCGCGCCGGGAGCCGAGACGAGCCGCCGGCTCCGTCGCCTCTTGGCCGTGGTGGGTTGGTTGGCCCAGGTGGGGGAGGCTCCCACCGCCGAGATCGCCCAGCGCTTCGGCATGGACGAGCAGGAGCTGGTGGCCGAGTTGGAGCTGGCCGCCTGTTGCGGCACGCCGCCCTACACGCCCGACACCCTCATGGAGATTGAGGTGTCCGAGCATTCGGTGCGCGCCTTCCTGCCCAAGGAGTACGCCCGCCCTCGCCGCCTCACGCCGACCGAGGGCTTCGCCGTGGCCGCCTCGGCGCGGCTGCTCCTCGCCGTCCCGGGCTCCGACGACGACGCCCTGCGGCGCGCCTTGGCCAAGCTCGACGCCGCGCTCGGGTCCCGTGAGGCAGTCGGGCTCGACGTCGATGCGCCGGCGAACCTCTCCGTGATCCGCGACGCGCTCGACGCCGGCCGCACCCTCGACATCGAGTACCTCTCCGCCTCGCGTGACGAGCTCACGACGCGCACGGTCGAGCCGGTGCAGGTGGTCACCGTCGACGGGCACTGGTACCTCGACGCGTTCTGCCGCCGGGCGGGCGACATGCGGCGCTTCCGGGTGGACCGGATCGGGCGGGCCGCCCAGCTCGACGAGGCGGTCTCGACGGACGCACCCCGTCCCCGGCCGCTCGAAGACATGTACCTGCCCGGCCCCAGCGCGCTCGAGGTCCACCTCCGGCTCGGCCCCGCCGCCCAGTGGGTCGCCGAGTCGGTGCCGGTGCGCGCCGCGCGCCGGGACGACGACGGCACGGTGACCGACGTCGTCCTCGACGTGACGGGCATGGCTTGGTTCGAGCGCCTGTTGCTGCAGCTCGGCCCCGCGGCCCGCGTGGTGAGCCCACCCGAGCTCACCGCGCTGGTGGGCGAAGCCGCCCGCAAGGTGCTGGCCCGCTACCGGGACTGAGGCGTCAGGCGTCAGGCGTCAGGCGTCAGGCGCCGGGCCGCCGCGGGCACACAGGTAGCGTCGGACCATGAGCCAAGTAAACGACTTCAACAAAGGGATCATCGAGGAGTTCCGCGCCAACAAGGGGGCGGTCGGCGCATTCGCCGGCGCCCCCATGGTCCTGTTGACCACGACGGGCGCCAAGTCGGGCCAGAAACGGGTCAACCCGCTGGCGACCCTGCCCGAGGGCGACGTCCTCTACGTGTTCGCCTCCAAGGCGGGGGCGCCGACCAATCCCGACTGGTACCACAACGTGGTCGCCCACCCGGAGGTCGAGGTCGAGTTCGGAGAGGAGCGCTTCGACGCCATCGCCACCCCGGTCACCGGGCCCGAACGGGACCGGATCTGGGAGGAGCAGAAGATCAAGATGCCCGGTTTCGCCGACTATGAGAAGTCGACGGACCGGATCATCCCGGTCGTCGAGCTGCGGCGGGTCGAGACCGGCACGTAGGGTACCGGGTACCGGGTACCGGGTACCGGGTCTGAGGAAGTAGTCGAAGAAGCAGTCCTCCTCGTCGACAGCAAGGCCGCCGCGCTCGGCTGCCTAGTGGCGACCGTTCTTCTCCACACGACATGCGCGTGGTGCACCGCGCCATGTCGGCAAGGGGAGTTGGATGCTCGGGATCCACGGAGTGCGCCGGGGCGGCGCCGACTATTACCTGGCCGACCTCGCGCCCGAGGTGCCCGTGGCCAATATCCCGCGCTGGGCCGGCACGGCCGCCCTCGCCATGGGACTCGAGGGCCCGCTCGACCCCGACTCACTCCGGCACCTCCTCGACGGCCGCCACCCCCGTACCGGGCAGCCGATCGGGTCGACCCGTGTCCAGGTGACCGCGTTCGATCTCACCTTCAGCGCGCCGAAATCGGTCAGCGTGCTCTTCGCCCTCGGCGGCCCGGACACGGCACGCCAAGTCGTCTCCGGGCACGCCGAGGCCGTCGCGGGGGCGCTGTCCTACCTGGAGGCTCACGGGGTCACCGCCCGGCGCCGTTCGGGTGAGGACCGCGTCGTCGTGCCCACATCGGGCGCGGCGGCCGGACTCTTCACGCACGGGGTGAACCGCAACGGCGACCCGCACCTGCACTCGCACGCCGTGGTGGCCAACCTGGTGCACGGGGCCGACGGGCGCTGGAGTGCGTGCGACTGGCGCGGCCTCGATGCCCATCGACAGGCCGCATCCGCCCTCTACGAGGCCCACCTGCGCACGGCATTGACGAACACGCTCGGCGTCGGTTGGGCGAATTCCCCGGGGCAGCCCGAGATCGCCGGCCTCGCGCCTGCGCTCCTAGGCGAGTTCTCGTCCCGGGGCGCCGACATCCGGCGCCGGCTGCACGAGGTCGGTGGACACTCGGCCCGGGCCGGACGCGTGGCCTGGGCGTCCACCCGGCCGGACAAGGCGACGGGCGTCGCCTACGCGGACCTGGCGAGGGAGTGGGAACGACGGGCCTCGGCCATCGGTCCACCCGACCTGGGCTCCGTCCTCGGGAGGGCGGCCGAGTCGCGGCCCAGGCTGGACGAGCACCGCTACGGCGCCGTGCTCTCGCTGAAGGCCCACGGCGGCGCCCACCGGCGCGACGTGGTGGAGGCGCTCGCCGCCGCGGCCCGGACCGGTGCCACGGCGGAGGGGCTGGAACACCTGGCGGCGTCCTGGGTGCCCGCCGCAGCCCCGGACGCGGTCGGGGTGGCC
>DATNLP010000185.1:0-4871 GCA_035602795.1 Acidimicrobiales bacterium
TGGCCGCGCTGGAGAAGGTGGCCGCCGCCACCGGGCAGTGTGCCGTCGTCGTGGGTTTCGTCGGCGCGGCCGACGGCGGAGCCGGGTTGGCCAACGCGGCGGCGGTGTGCGCCGGCGGCCGGGTGGTCGGCGTCTACCGCAAGCGGTTCCTGCCCAACTACGGCGTCTTCGACGAGCAGCGCTGGTTCATCCCCAGCTACGAGCCGCCAAGCCTCTTCGGCATCGCCGGCGCCTGGGTGGGCGTGTCGATCTGCGAGGACGTCTGGTTCGACGACGGCCCGGTGGCCCAGGAGGGCCGGGCCGGCGCCGACGTGGTGGTGAACATCAACGCGTCGCCTTACAACCGGGGCCGGCACGAGGAGCGTCTCTCGTTGTTGCGCGGCCGGGTGGACGAGGCTGGCTGTGCCATCGCCTACGTCAACCAGGTGGGCGGGCAGGACGAGCTCGTCTTCGACGGTGACTCGCTCGTCGTGGCGGCCGACGGGACGCTGATGGCCTCGGGCGCGCAGTTCGACACCGACCTGGTCGTGGTCGACCTTCCCCTCGGTCCGCACCGCCCGCACGCGATCAGCGAGCTCCTGCCACGGGTCGTGGTGACCGAGCCGCGCCCGGGCGAGCGGCCGACGCTGGCCCCGCCGCCGATGCGGCCCCCGTTGAGCGACCACGCCGAGGTCTATGCCGCGCTGGTCCTGGGCACGCGCGACTACCTGTCGAAGAACGGGTTCACCGAGGCCGTGATCGGCCTGTCCGGCGGCATCGACTCGTCGCTGGTGGCCGCCGTCGCCGTGGACGCGCTGGGCCCGGCGCGCGTGCACGGGTTGTCGATGCCCTCGCGCTACTCGAGCGACGGGTCGCGCCAGGACGCCGAGGTGTTGGCCGACCGACTCGGCATCGACCTCAAGGTGGTCCCCATCGAGGAGGCGCACGTCGCCTTCGCCTCCATGCTGGCCCCGGTGCTCGGGCGCGAGCCCTTCGGCCTGACCGACGAGAACCTGCAGTCGCGCCTGCGTGGCGTCCTCCTCATGGCGGCTTCCAACGCCAACGGGTGGATCGTGCTCACCACCGGGAACAAGAGCGAGATGGCGACGGGCTACTCCACCCTCTACGGCGACTCGGCGGGTGGCTTCGCGGTGATCAAGGACGTGCCCAAGACCCTGGTCTACGAGCTGTGCCGTTACCGCAACACGCAGGCCGTCCTCGAAGGGCTCCCCGGGCCCATCCCCGACACCGTGATCGACAAGCCGCCCTCGGCGGAGCTGCGGCCCGATCAGCGCGACGACCAGTCGCTGCCGCCCTATGAGGAGCTCGACCCGGTGCTGCAGGGCTACGTCGAGCGCGACCGCACGGCGGCCGAACTCGTGGGCGAGGGCTTCGACCCGGCCGTGGTCGACCAGGTGGTGCGCCTGGTCGACGGGGCCGAGTACAAGCGCCGCCAGAACCCGCCCGGGGTGCGCATCACGACCAAAGCCTTCGGCAAGGACCGCCGCATGCCCATCACCAACCGCTACCGCTCCTCGGCGCTCGAGGAGTCGGGAGGTGGCTGAGCCGGCCGGCTGGCGGGGCATCGACGAGCTGGCCACCCTGGTCGGGCACTACGGCTGGCTCGAGGCGCGCTTTTTCGAGCTGACCGGACGGTGGGCCACCGCCCCGGCGGGGGACGGGGCGGCACCGGATTCCCGGGCCGACGAACTGCGGGTCTGGTGCGCGGCCGCGTCCAGGCGCCACGGCGAGCTGGCCGCTCATTGGGCCCAGCGCCTGCCGGTGCGTGCCGGGGTGGACGTGGGGTCGCTGGTCGTGGCGCCCTCGGGGGCGCTGGCCGAGGCGCTGGATGCCCTGGAAGCGGAGGCGGACCTGGCGTGCGGGGTGGGCGTGCTGGTCGGGACCGTCCTGCCCTGGGTGGGGGAGGTCTACCGGCGGCACACCGCCGGGGCCCTCCCTGTCAGTGAGGCGCCGGTCCTGGAGGTCCTGGTGGAGGCCCGCCGGGCGGTCGAGGGGGAGATCCGGGGCGGCGGCTCCCTCCTGGAGAAGGGCGGGGCAGAGCCGCTCGTGACCGCGCGCACGATTGTGACGATTCTGAGTCAGGCGTTTGAAGAAATCTGCGTTTTACCTGCTGTACACCCATCTTGACATGACCACTACACTGTCAGGGCAACCCACCGCGCGCCAGGAACGGGCGCTCGCTGCGTTGTAACAGCGCACACGCCCGGCGTCTCCCCGCCGTGGCCCGGGACGGAATGTTGAGGCGAGCATCTTGGCGAAGGAACGAATTGAGCGTGACGACGAGGATCTCGTCCGGCTCTACCTGACGGATATCGGTCAGTATCCCCTGCTGACCAAGGACGACGAGGTTCGCCTGGCTCAGGCCATCGAGGCCGGCCGCGCCGCCGAGACGGATGTGGCCAAGGCCCCCAAGGGCCTGACCACGGCCAAGAAGCGTGAACTACGCCGGGCCGTGATGGAGGGTGAGCAGGCCCAGCAGACCTTCGTGCAGTCCAACCTCCGCCTCGTCGTGTCGATCGCCAAGAAGTACCAGGCCTCGGGCCTGCCGCTGCTCGACTTGATCCAGGAGGGCAACCTCGGCCTCATGCACGCCGTCGAGAAGTTCGACTGGCGCAAGGGCTTCAAGTTCTCCACGTACGCCACCTGGTGGATCCGCCAGGCCATCACCCGGGGGATTGCGAACACCGGGCGCACAATTCGCCTGCCCGTCCACGCCGGCGACACGCTGGCCCGGGTGCAGAAGGCCCAGGCGCGCCTGGAGCTCAAGCTGGGTCGCCCGGCCACGCTGGCCGAGCTGGGCATCGAGGTCGAGATGCCCGAGGACAAGCTGGTCGAGGCGCTGCGCTTCCGGGCCGAGCCCCTGTCGCTGTCGGAGCCGCTCCGCGAGGACGGGGACGCCGAGTTGGGCGACGTCGTCGAGGACCGCTCGGCCGAGTCGCCCTTCGAGGTGGCGGCCGTCTCCCTGCTGCCCGACGAGATCGGCCGCCTGCTCTCGCCGCTCGACGAGCGCGAGCGCGAGATCTTGCGCCTGCGCTTCGGGCTGGATCGGGGCGAGCCCCGGACGCTCGAGGAAGTCGGCGAGCACTTCAACCTGACCCGTGAGCGCATCCGCCAGATCGAGGCGCGGGCCATGTCCAAGCTGCGCCACCCGTCGTCGGACACCGGCGCCCGGGACCTGCTGACCGTCTAAGAGAGATCGAGGGCGTGGCGCGCCCGCGCCGTGCGCTGGCCGCCTCGGCGCCCGCCTAGGATCGCCGCCATGAAGAAGCTCTTGATCCTTGCCCTGATCGTGGCTCTCGGCGTCGTCGCCGCCCGTCGCCTGCGCGAGTCCTAGACGAACGGCGCCGCCGCGCCGCGCCGGAGTGAACGAGCCCGGAGCCGCTCAGGCGGCGTGCCGGCCCGCGCCGGCGCCGTGGCGACCCTTGGCGCCGCGCCGCCACAGGATGAGCGCGGCGCCGGCCACGGCGAGGCTCGTGGTGACCACCGGCGTGGTGCGACCGACGCGGTCGCGTAGGCGGATCGGCTTGGTGAAGTTGCGCACCTCCCAGCCGCGCTCGCGGGCCACCTTGGCCAGAGCGCGGTCGGGATTGACCGCCACCGGCCGGCCGACCGCCTCGAGCATGGGGAGGTCGGTGGCCGAGTCGGAGTAGGCACTGCTGGCGGCCAGGTCGAGGCCGGTGCGCTCGGCCAGCTCGCGCATGGCGGACGCCTTGGCGTCGCCGTAGGCGTAGAAGGCCATGCGCCCGGTGTACCGGCCCTGCTCGTCCACCTCGCCCCGCGAGCAGATGGCGCCGTCCACGCCGAGCAAGTCGGCCAGCGGCAGCACGATCTCCTCGGGCGAGGCCGACACGAGGTAGACGCGGTGACCGGCGGCCCGGTGCAGCTCCATGAGCTCGAGCGCCTCCGCGTACATGATCGGCTCAATCGTCTGGAGCATCGTCTCGCGGACGATCTGGCGCACCTGGGCCCTGTCCCACCCCTTGGTCACCGCCAGCATCGACTCGCGCACGCGGACCAGACGTTCCTCGTCGGCCCCGAAGTAGAGATAGATGAGCTGGCTCACGGCCGCCCGGGCCACCAGCCGGCGGTTGATCAGGCCGCCCTTGAGGAACGGGCGGCCGAAGGCGGCGATAGAGGCGCGGTCGATGACCGTCTTGTCGAGATCGAAAAAGGCCGCCTCCATATCCTTAATGGTACGGGCGGCGGCGCCTCCGCCTTTAGCAACTGTGACAATTAGAGGACGGGGCCGTGAACATTCGGGGCCGATGGGCAGCCGGTCGTGCTCAGGCCTCGGGTGAGCGGATGAACAGCGCGTGCACGGCGTCCTCGGCCTCGGCGGTGACCAGCACCAGCACCTCGTCGCCCTCCTGCAGCGTCGTGTCGCCCCGGGGCACGATCAGGCGGTTGGCCCGGACCACGGCCACGACCACGGCGTCGCGGGGGAAGGCCAGGTCGGCGATGGCGGTGTCGTTGGCCGGGGAGTCGTCGGCCAGGGTGACCTCGACCAGGTGGGCCTGCCCACCCTGGAACTGCAGCAGGCGCACGAGCGAGCCGACCGAGACCGCCTCCTCGACCAGCGCCGTGAGCAGCTGGGGCGTCGAGACGGAGACGTCGACCCCCCAACTCTCGTTGAAGAGCCACTGGTTCTTCGGGTGGTTGACCCGGGCCACCACGCGGGGCACGGCGAACTCCTGCTTGGCCAGCAGCGAGATGACGAGGTTGTCCTCGTCATCGCCCGTCGCCGCCACGACCACGTCGGCGGTGGCCACCCCGGCTGCGTCGAGCGAGGAGACCTCGCAGGCGTCGGCGGCGATCCAGGTGACCCCCAACGTGGGCCGCAGGCGCTCCACCAACTCGGGATCCTGCTCGAA
>DATNLP010000188.1:0-13004 GCA_035602795.1 Acidimicrobiales bacterium
GTCGAGCAGGAACACCGGATTGATGGTCGCCGCCTTGCGCATCATCTGAACGATCTGGCCGGGAAAGGCGCCGATATAGGTGCGGCGGTGACCGCGAATCTCCGCTTCATCGCGCACGCCGCCGAGCGACATGCGAATGAATTTCCGGCCGGTGGCTTTGGCGATCGACATGCCAAGCGACGTCTTGCCGACGCCCGGGGGGCCGACGAGGGCCAGGATGGCGCCCGAGCCGCGGCCGTCGACCGGCGCCAGGCCGCGCTCGGCCTGGAGCTTGCGCACGGCCAGGTGCTCGAGGATGCGGTCCTTGACGTCCTTCAGGCCGTCGTGGTCGGCGTCGAGGATGCGCGCCGCCTCGGCGATGTCGTGGCGGTCCTCCGACTCGGTGCCCCACGGGACCTCGAGCACGGTGTCGAGCCAGGTGCGGATCCAGCCCGTCTCGGGGCTCTGGTCGCTGGTGCGCTCGAGCTTGTCGACCTCGCGCTCGACCGCGGTGCGCACGTGCTCGGGCAGGTCGCGCTCGGCGACCTTGGTGCGGTAGTCGTCGGGGTCGGCCTCGGTGCCGTTGCCGGAGAGCTCACCGAGCTCCTTGCGGATGGCCTCGAGCTGGCGGCGCAGCAGGAACTCACGCTGCGTCTTCTCCATGCCCTCCTCGACGTCGGTCTTGATCTTCTCGCGCAGGGTCACGTCGGCCAGGGTGTCGCGGGCCCAGCCCAGGACGAGGCGCAGCCGGCGCTCGACGTCGATGGTCTCGAGCACCTCGACCTTCTGGCTCAAGGACAGGTCGGGCGAGTAGCCCGCCATGTCGGCCAGCCGGCTGGGCTCGGTGACGTCGCGCAGGGCGGCGGCGATGCGCCCCGCACCGCGGCTGTGCAAAATGTTCTCGAGCACGGCCCGGTACTCGCGGGCCAGCTCGTTGGCGGTCGGGGTGGGCTCGGGCTCGACCACCGGCTCGGCCTCGACCCACAGGGCGTCGCCGGTGCCGGGCACGCCCGTGCCGATGGTGGCGCGGCCGTCACCCCGGAGGGCCACGGCGGGCAGGCCACCGGGCAGGTCGCCCTCCTCCATGACCTCGGCGATCACGCCGACGGCGGCGAAACGGCCCTCGATGTGGGGCACCAGCAGGAGCCGGCCCCCGGCGGAGCGGGCGGACTCGACGGCGGCCTTGGCCTCCTCGGACTCCAGGGCCATGGTGAACACCATCCCCGGCAGTACGACCCCGGACTTGAGGGGGAGCAATGGGAGTGTCACGTTCTCGTTGGTCATCGGGCAGTCTTTCTGTAATGCCGTAATGGCAAATTTCCTCTGACTGGTCAACCATATCGGTGGCGTGGTTGTTCCCGTACGGGGCCGGCCCCCGGCGCCGACCCGGGGCAGGCCGGCGGGGCGGCCCCTCCAGGGGCCTACGCTGGGCCTATGGCGACTGAGCGCATGGCCGACGCTGAGCCGAAGCAGGCTGGAGCGACCACCCTGGCGCCGGCCCGGCCGGCGCCCGACCTCGACGAAGGGGACCACGACCGCATGGCCCACATCGTTCTCGAGGGGTACACGCCCAAGGAGAGCGGCGAATTCGTCTCGCTCGGGCCGAGCGTGGTGGAGGGCATCGTGAACGGGACGGCGGTGCGCGCGCTGTGCGGCAAGGAGTGGGTGCCCGGGCGGAACCCGTCCCGCTACGGCCTCTGCCCCACCTGCAAGGAGATCGCCGAGTCCATGGGGTGGCAGATCCCGGCCAGTTGAGGCAGGCGGGGGGGCCGGCGCCGTCGGTCCGAACCGCCCCTCCGGGCCCCGCTACCGTGCGGCCCAGGGACCCGATGGCAGGGCGTCGGCCGCGCGAAAGGGGGCACGTTGGCACAGGTGGGCTTCGACGGGGTCACCAAGCGCTTCGGTGACACGACCGCGGTCGACGACCTGACGCTGTCGGTGCTCGACGGCGAGCTGCTGGTCCTGCTGGGCTCGTCGGGCTGCGGCAAGACGACGGCGCTGCGCATGGTGGCCGGCCTCGAGGAGGTGACCGAGGGCACCGTCACCATCGGCGAGCGGGTGGTGAACGACGTCGACCCCAAGGACCGCGACGTGGCCATGGTCTTCCAGAGCTACGCGCTCTACCCCCACCTGACGGTGGCCAAGAACATCGAGTTCCCGCTGCGCCAACGCGGCGTGGACAAGGACGAGCGGAAGACCAAGGTCAAGCAGGCGGCCGACACGCTCGGGCTCGGCGCGCTGCTGGACCGCAAGCCGGCGCAGCTCTCGGGCGGCCAGCGCCAGCGGGTGGCCCTGGCCCGGGCCATCGTGCGCGAGCCGCTCGTGTTCCTCATGGACGAGCCGCTGTCGAACCTCGACGCCGCGCTGCGCGTGCAGACGCGGGCCGACATCGTGGAGCTGCAGTCGCGGCTGGCGACCACCACGCTCTACGTGACCCACGACCAGGTCGAGGCCATGACGATGGGGCACCGTATCGCCGTCATGAGCGAGGGCCGCCTGCAGCAGGTGGCGGCGCCCGAGGCGCTCTACGCCAAGCCGGCCAACGCGTTCGTGGCCCACTTCCTGGGCAGCCCGGGCATGAACCTGCTGGAGGGGATGCTGGTCCAGAGCGGGCCGTCGGAAGGCGAGGACGCCAGCCCGCGGGGCGTGCTCTGCGTGGCCTTCCCGGGGGCGTCGGTGCCGCTGCCGCCCGAGGTGGGCGACCCGCTACGGGGGGCCGGGCCCGAGGTGGTGCTGGGCCTGCGACCCGAGAACCTGCGCCTCGACCCGGGCGGCGCCATCGCGGCCAGCGTCATCATCGTGGAGCTGCTGGGCGCCGAGACGCACGTCATCTGCCAGACGGAGAACGGGACGCGCCTCATTGTGCGGCAGGCGGCGGGCGCGCCCAAGCCGGCGCTGGGCGAGACGGTGCACGTCGCCGTGGACGGCGGCCCGGCGGCGTACCACCTCTTCGACGCGACGACGGGCGAGCGGCTGGGCGGGGGGGCGGCATGACGGTGGCGGCCGAGGCGCCGGGCGCCGCGGGGGCGACCGCCGGGCCGGGTGGCCTGCGGGCGCGGCGGCGCAAGGAGGCGGGGCTGGCCTACCTGCTGCTCGTGCCGGCCCTGGTGCTCTTCGCCGTCTTCTCCTTCTATCCCTTCCTGCGCAACTTCAAGCTGATGCTCTACGAGACGCCGCCGGTGCCCGGACTGCCGGCGCACTACGTGGGGCTGCACCAGATTTGGCCGACCCTGAGCTCGACCCAGTTCACCCAGAGCCTGATCACGACCATCGTCTTCATGATCATGGTGGTGCCCCTCAGCCTCCTGCTCGGCCTGGCCCTGGCCGTGGCGGCCCACCGCAAGCTCAAGGGGATGGCGATCTACCGGGCCATCTTCTCCTCGACCGTGGTCAGCTCGGTGGCCGTGGCTTCGGTGGTCTTCGGGACACTGCTCAACCCGGTGGTGGGGCTGCTGCCCTGGCTCGGCATCAACCCCAGCCCGCCGGCGCTCGAGAGCACGACGTGGGCGCTGCCGTCGGTGGCCCTCATCACCATCTGGCAGTTCCTGGGGCTGTCCTTCATCATCATGTCGGCCGGGCTGCAGTCGGTGCCCGACGAGCTGCTCGAAGCGGCGCGCATCGACGGGGCGGGCGCGTGGACGCGCTTCTGGCGCATGACGGTCCCGCTGCTCTCCCCCACGATCTTCTTCGCCCTCGTCGTGAGCACGATCTACGCCATCCAGGCCTTCGGCGCGGTCGACATCCTGATCGGGCCCCAGGACGCGGTGCGCCTGCACACCAACGTGCTCATCTACAACATCGTCAACACGCTGCAGATCGAGAACAACCCGGGCGCGGCGGCCATCATGGCCACCGCCCTGTTCCTCATCATGCTGGGGCTGACCGTGATCCAGATGCGGTTCTTGGAACGGCGGGTCAACTATGCGCGCTGAGGGCGCGCGGGACGACGTGGCGGTCATGCCCGACGCCGAGGCGACGCAGCCGCCTCCGGCCTACCGGCGGCCGCGTCGGCGGCTGCGCACCGTCGCCAGCTACACCGCGCTGACGGCCGGCGCCATCGTCGTGCTCTTCCCGATCTACATGACCATCGTCAACTCGCTGATCCGGCCCGACCAGCTCGTGCAACAGCCGCCGCCGCTGTTCCCGACCGACCCGCAGTGGGGCCACTACGCCACGGCGTGGACCGCCGGACACATGTCGACCTATGTGGCGACGTCGGCCGTCATGACGGCCATCATTGTGGTGGGCCAGGTGGTGACGTCGATTTTGGCCGCCTACGCCTTCGCCTTCCTGCGCTTCCCCTTCAAGCGCACGCTCTTCGTCGTCTGTCTGGCCACGCTCATGATCCCGTTCGAGGTCACCTTCATCACCAACCTCGACACGGTCACCTCGCTGCACTGGTTCAACTCCTACGAGGGACTGTCCATCCCCTTCCTGGCCACCGGGTTCGGCATCTTCCTGCTGCGCCAGGCCTTCCTGCAGATCCCCCGCGACCTGCAGGAGGCGGCGCAGCTCGACGGCTACGGGCACCTGGCCTTCATGACGCGTGTGGCCGTGCCGCTGGCCCGGCCCTCGTTGGCCGCGCTGGCCGTGTTCTCGTTCCTCGGCGCGTGGAACCAGTACCTGTGGCCCCTGGTGTCGACCGGGGGCACGACGCCGCTCGACACGGTGCAGATCGGCCTGAAGCAATTGCTGGGCACCCAGGTGTCGCAAATTCCGGTGTCGCTGGCCGGTGCCGTCATCGCCTTCGTGCCCCTGGTGATCCTGCTCCTGGTCTTCCAAAAACAGCTGGTGCGCAGCCTCACGGCGGGTGCCGTCAAGTAACGCGGTGACGGCTGAGCCCGGGGTACCGGGTGCTAGGCATTACGGCATGTGGACCACGCGTCTCCCTCGCCTCGCCGCGGCGGCGCTGTTCGTGACGTCGGCCGTGGTGACCACCACCTCGGCCGCCGTCTTCGCCGGCGCGCCGCCGGCCGCGGCGGCGTCGAAGCTGCCGGCCTGCAACCTCAAGGCGCTGGCCCAGCACAACGGCGTGGTCGACATCACCTTCTGGGAGTCGGCCTCGACGGCCAACCTGCCCTTCCTGCAGTCGATCACGACCGCGTTCAACTCGTCGCAGTCCAAGGTGCACGTCACGCTGGTGACCCAGGACGGCTACGACGACACCTGGAGCAAGTACCTGGCCGGACTGTCCAACGGGCAACTGCCCGACGCCGTCCAGATCGAGGACCAGGACACCCAGGAGGCCATCGACACGGGGTCGTTCCTGCCCGTGCAGTCGTGCATGAACGCGGCCAAGTTCTCGACGAGCGACTTCCTGCCCCGCCCGCTGGCGTACTGGAAGGTCGACGGCGTGCAGTGGGCGCTGCCCTTCGCCGTATCGGCCCCGATCCTCTTCTACAACGAGAACGCCTTCACCAAGGCCGGGCTCAACCCGAACGACCCGCCCTCGACGCTGCCGCAGATGCTGGCCGATGCCAAGGCGCTCAAGGCGTCGGGCAGCGGCATGGCCCTCGTGCTCGACCCGTGGCACCTCGAGACGTGGCTGGCCACGGCCAACCAGCTCTTCGTGAACAACCAGAACGGCCGCAGCGGCCGGGCCAGCAAGGGCGTGTTCGTGACCAAGACCGCGGCGACGATCTTCAGCGAGCTCAAGCAGCTGGTGACCTCCGGTGACGCCACGACCAACCCCTCGTCGGGCCCCGACGCCTACGACAACCTGCTCGGCATGGGCAGCGGCAAGTACGGCATGACCATTGAGACGTCGGCGGCGTTGGGCGCCGTCACCTCGCTGCTGACCGGCGGCCAGTACTCCGGCGTGAAGCTCGGCGTCGGCGCCTTCCCGGTCTACAGCGCGTCGGTGCGCGGCGGGATCGAGCCCGGCGGCTCGGCCGTGTACATCTCGAACAAGGAGCCGGCGATCGATCAAGCGGCCGCATGGACGTACCTGGCCTACATCACCAACACCCAGTCCCAGGCCACCTGGGCCGCCGGCACGGGCTACATCCCGGTGCGGGCGTCGTCGGCCCAGACGGCGACGGTGCAGCACCTGTGGGCCACCGACCCGGGGTACAAGGTGGCGTACAACGAGGTCAACAACGGCGTGAACTCGGCGGCCACCTCCGGCTCCATCATCGGGCCTTACGCGGACGTGCGCACCGACGTGTCCAACGCGGAGATCTCCATGTACACCGGCGGCGTGTCGCCGACGGCGGCGTTGAGGGCGGCCGAGCAGAGCGTGAACTCGACCATGCAGGACTACAACAGCCGGCTCGGGTCGTCCTAGGGGGCGGACCCAGCCCGGCTCAGTCGGAGGGCGCGGGCTCCACGCGCTGGCGGCGGGTGCGGAACGGGTCGAGCAGCTCGAGAACGAGCGAGACGAAGGCACCGCCGGCGACACCGAAGGCGATGCCCGAGAGGAAGGCCTGGTACGAGTCGTGCTGGGTCTCGGTGGTGTCGACCGCGGTGAACGAGAGTGAGGAGGGGCCCGGCACCACGCTCTTCCACTGCCAGCCGCCGGGTGTGACGCTGCTCGGCTGAACGAGGGATTGCACGGCGAAGTCGGCACTGTCGGGCGCGCCCAGGTTGAGCTGGCGGGTGACGGTGAACGGGGTCTCGTCGCCGTAGCTCAGCATGGGCGGGAACACCGCGCTCAGGTAGGCGCCGGCCACGCTGACCGGGGCGCCGGACGACCAGCACAGCCGCACGTAGTAGTTGCCGCTGCCCTCGACGGCGTAGGCCCCGGCGACGGTGATCTCGGGAAGGAAGGGGGTGAGGCGCTGTGTCGCCTTCTTCGCGGGGACGAGTCGCTGGGACGGCTCGGTGAAGAAGTCGAGACTCTCGAGGTCCCCCACCGTCACGTCGTGCGGCGTACAGAGCCGGACCGGACCGGGGTGATCCACCCAGAGGACCCAGTCCTTCGAGTGGCTCCCGGTGGGCAGGCCGAACACCGTCAACACGGCCCCGTTGCCCGAGGTGTGCGTCAAGGTCTCGGTGAAGTTGCCCCATCCGGCCGAGCCGACGAGCAGGACCAAGTTGCCCGGGACCGTGGGGAAGCCGTTGGACGCCGGCCGCAACAGCCAACCCCCGAGGCCGAAGCCCACGGTGAGGACGGCGAGGGCCACGATGCTGGCCAGGTGCAACCGGCGGACGTAGGAGCGCATGGGGCAGGCGACGACGCCTCCAGTGACGACGCGCCGACCACCCTACGACGGGGCGCGCGGCGGCACCGGGACCGAGGCCCACCGGGGTTCACGATGTCTTAGGCTCGCCGACGGACGCGACAGACGGGAGGCGACCGTGACGATCGAGGTTGCCCGCACCTACGAGCGCATCAGCCCCAAGGCCTACGAGCACCCGGCCGACAAGGCCGCCACCTCCGCCTTGCACTCGGTGCCGTTGCTCGACACGGTGGTCAAGCGACTGACCGATTTGGGCCACGAGCGGCGGCTGCGCCAGATCGTCATGGGCAACGCCATCCGGCTCGGGCCCAAGCAGGTCCCCGACGTCTGGAGCGCCTACGTCCGCTGCACCACCATTCTGGACCTCGAGTCGGTGCCCGACCTCTTCCTCATCAACAACCCCGACATCAACGCCATGACGATCGGCGCCAAGACACCCATCGTCATCGTCAATTCCTCCATGCTGCGCTCGTTCGACCCCGCCGAGGTCGAGACCGTCCTGGGGCACGAGGCGGCTCACGTGCTCTCCGAGCACTACTACTACACGACCGCGCTCGTCCTCCTCGACCAGTTCATGCAGGGCGCGCTGCCGCGCTCGCTCCTGCTCGGCCTGCCGGTGCGCGCCATGTACCTGGCGCTGCTGGAGTGGGCACGCGCCGCCGAACTCACGGCCGACCGTGCCGCCGCCCTCGTCATGGCCGACCCCCTGCAACCGTGCCGCGTCCTCATGCAGCTGGCGGGCGGCTCGGTGCCCGGCATGAACTTCGAGGCCTTCCTGCAGCAGGCGAGCGAATACGAGAGCGAGGACGACCTCTTCTCGCGGCACGCACGCTTCTGGTCGGAGCTCAACCTCACCCACCCGGTCGCCGTCCGCCGCGTCAAGGAGCTCATGGAGTGGGTGGCCACGGGCGCCTACGACCGCATCCGCGACGGCGACTACCCGCGGCGGGGCCAGGAGCCGCCGCCCTCGGAGGAGTTCGAGGACGCCGTGGCGCACTACCGCGAGCGCTTCGCCCGGATCCTCGACCTGGCCGCCGGAGGCGTCCAGGAGCTGGGCAAGCGGCTGGGCGGCTGGTTGGACCGCCTCCAGGGCGGTGACGACGAAAACGTGCAAGACGACGAAACCATCGATGACAGCACGTGACACCCACGTTGGATCGACGCCGCGACCCCTGAGACGGGTCTTCGAGCGGCCCTCGCCCCCAAAACAGGCCATTCGATACTGGTGGCACCCACAATGCAATCGCTAGCATCGCTGGCCGAGCACACTTTCGTGTCGGAGGGAGGGTGCATGGTCAACGGCGAGCCGGAGCAGTTCCGCAGGGACGGCCTGGCAGCACTGGGGGTGCTCTTCGAGCACAGCCCCGACGGGGTGCTCTTCACCCAGCCCCACGAAGGGCGCATTCTGGCGGCCAACCCGGCCGCCTGCGCCATCCTCGGCCTGAGCGAGGAAGAGATCTGCCGTCGGGGCCGCCAGGGGCTCCTCGACCACGACGACGCCCGGTGGCTGGTGGGCATCGAGACCCTCCTGCGCACGGGGCAGGCGGGCGGCCTGGGCCGCGTGAGGCGGGGTGACGGCAGCGCCATCGAGACGGAGATGACGGTCAAGACGTTCCAGGCGCGGGACGGCTCGACGTTGGCCTGCGCCATCTTCCGCGACGTGTCCGAGCAGGTCCACGCCGAACGCCAGCTGGGCCAGGTCAACGCGCAGCTCGAGGAGCTGCTGGTGGTCGACGAGCTCACCGGGCTGAGCAACCGGCGTGGGCTCATTCTCGGCACCACGCAGCTCCTCCGGCTGGCCGACCAGCGCGCCGCAGAGGTCCAGGTCCTCGTCGTCGACATCCGCGGCATGATCGAGTTGAACCAGCGGCGCGGCCACGAGGCCGGCGACGCCGCATTGCTGGCCGTCGCCCGCGCCCTGCGGGTGGCCTTCCGGCGATCCGACGTCGTGGCGCGCCTGGGCGGCACGCGCCTCGCCGCCGTCGCGCTCGACCTGCACCAGGGCGATCGGGCCGGCATCGCCAAGCGGATGGCCGAGCACCTCACCAACTCCGAGACGGTGCGCTTCGTGGGCGAGCGGGTCGACGTCGCCCTCGGGTGGGCGACGCGGCGCCCGGGCGACACGGCTCCCATTGAGGACCTGCTGGACCAGGCCGATCGGGCCATCCGCTCCTCCCCCGTCCACTCTCCCGTCGCCGCGTTCGCCAGCGCGTAGGCTCGGGACGGGCCGCCGGCGACCGAGCGGGGCGGTCATGTGAGCGGGTTGTG
Organism: Acidimicrobiales bacterium; assembly: GCA_035602795.1. Lineage (GTDB taxonomy): Bacteria > Actinomycetota > Acidimicrobiia > Acidimicrobiales > RAAP-2 > Bog-473. The sequence goes on from DATNLP010000188.1 coordinate 9,429, forward strand.
CGGGCGTTGAGCGGATGAACTGGGGTTACACATATATGACCAACCCGCGTCTATTTGGCTAATTCAGTGGATTAGAGTCCTTAGATGCTCATCGACAACTCCCCTTCCAACCGAGCCTCACGGCGCCTCGCCCGCGGGGCCGGCATCGGCACCTTGGCCCTCCTGTCGCTGGCCCTGACCGCCCTGCCGGCAGGTGCGCAGACCGGCGGCAGCGTCAGCCTGATCGCCTATTCGACGCCCAAGCCGGCCTACGCCGTGCTGGCCGCCGACTTCGCCAAGACGAAGGCGGGCGCAGGCGTCACGATCTCGCAGTCGTTCGGCCCGTCGGGCACGCAGGCCACCTCGGTGATCGACGGCCTGCCGGCCGACGTCGTCAACTTCTCGCTCGAGCCCGACATGGACAAGGTGGTCAAGGCCGGGCTGGTCTCAAGCTCGTGGGACAAAGGGCCGACCAAGGGCATGGTGACCGACTCCATCGTGTCCTTCATCGTGCGACCGGGGAACCCCAAGCACATCACGACCTGGGCCGACCTGGTGAAGTCCGGGGTGCAGGTGATCACGCCCAACGTGTTCAGCTCGGGCAGCGCCAAGTGGAACATCATGGCGGCCTACGGCGCCGAGATTAAGCAGGGCAAGACGCCGGCGCAGGCGCAGACGTACCTGAGCGAGCTGCTGAAGAACGCGGTGGCCCAGCCCTCCAGTGCCAGCTTGGCGCTGCAGACCTTCCTGTCCGGGCAGGGTGACGTCCTGCTCGACTACGAGGACGACGCCCTCTACGCCAAGAGCAAGGGCGAGCCGGTCGACGTCATCACTCCCCCGCAGACCATCCTGATCCAGAACCCGATCGCCGTGACCAAGACGGCCAGCCCGGCGGCCAAGGCGTTCGTCACCTACCTGGAGTCGCCGGCCGGCCAGAAGGTCTGGGGCCAGCAGGGCTACCGGCCCGTCCTCCCCTCGGTGGCCGCCCAGTTCCACTTCCCGAAGCCGAAGACGCTGTTCACCATCGACTCCCTGGGCGGCTGGACCGCGGTCAACACGAAGTTCTTCGACCCGACGACGGGCATCGTGGCCAAGGACGAGGAGTCGCTCGGCGTCTCCACCGCGAGCGGCTAGGCGGGCATGACCACGGGCGTGGCCGACCCCGGTCAGGTGAGCGGGGGCGCCAGGCCCGGTGACCCCCGGCCGGGGCGGGCTCGACGCGGCCTCATCCCCCATGTGACACCGTCCCCCGCCCTGGCCCGGGCGGGCAAGCTCACCGCGCGCATCGGCGGGCCGGCGCTACTCGTCACCTACCTGTCGCTGCTCGTCATCCTCCCCGTCGCCGCGCTCGTCACCAACGCGTTCAGCGGCGGCTGGAGCACCTTCTGGGCGGCCGTCTCCAGCCCCGAATCGGTGTCCGCGCTGCAGCTCACCCTCGCCCTTTCCGCCATCGTGGCCGTCGTCAACTCCATCGCCGGCCTCGCCATCGCCTGGGTGCTCGTACGGGACGACTTCCGGGGCAAAGCCCTCATCAGCGCGGTCATCGACCTGCCCTTCGCCCTGCCCACCGTTGTCGCCGGGCTGACCCTGCTCGCCCTGTACGGGCCGAGCAGCCCCTTCCACGTCAACCTGGCCGGCACCCGCCTCGGCGTGGCCGCCGCGCTGCTCTTCGTGACCCTGCCCTTCTGCGTGCGCAGCGTCCAACCGGTGCTGGCCGAGCTCGATGCCGAGATCGAGGAAGCCGCCGCATCCCTCGGCGCCACCCACCGCCAGGTGTTGCTCCGCGTCGTCCTCCCCAGCCTCCTGCCCTCGGCGCTGGCCGGCGCCGGCCTGGCCTTCGCCCGGGCCGTGGGCGAGTTCGGCTCGATCGTGCTCATCTCGGGCAACCTGCCCTTCAAGACCCAGGTGGCCTCGTCGTGGATCTACGACCTCTTCCAGAACGACGAGCTGCCCCAGGCCAGCGCGGTCTCCATCGTTCTCGTGCTCATCGCGCTGATCGTGCTCGTGGCAATCGGCTGGGCCAGGCGGCGCTTCGACATCACGGAGCAGGTATGAGCGCGCCCGTCGGACGCCGCCGCTGGCGCCTCCCCCTCCGCTTCGCCGTGCTCCTCTACCTGGCCCTGCTGATCTTGTTACCCGTCGGCATGGTGTTCTTCCGGGCCTTCCAGCACGGACTCGGTGCGGCGTGGGATGCCATCAGTGCGCCAGACTCCCTTCACGCCCTCTGGCTCACGCTGCTGGTGGCCCTCATCGCGGTTCCGCTCAACACGATCTTCGGCGTGGGCGTCTCGCTCATCCTGGCCCGCCACCGCTTCCCGGGGGCCTGGCTGCTCGACGCGCTGGTGGACATCCCGCTCGCCATCTCCCCGGTCGTCATCGGTCTGGCCCTGATCCTCGTTTATGGCAAGACGGGCTGGTTCGGCAACTGGCTGGCTCAGCACGGCATCACCGTCATCTTCTCGGTGCCCGGGATTGTCATGGCCGCCGCCGCGGTGTCGCTGCCCTACGTGGTGCGCGAGGTGCTGCCCGTGCTCCAGGAGATCGGCACCGAACAGGAGCAGGCGGCCCGCACGTTGGGGGCCGGGTCGATCACGGTGTTCCGGCGCATCACGCTGCCTAACATCCGCCGCGGACTGGCCTACGGGGTGACGCTCACCACGGCCCGGGTGATGGGCGAGTTCGGGGCCGTGGCCATCGTCTCGGGGGCCATCGCCGGCAAGACCGAAACCATGCCGCTCTTCATCTCCGACAGCATCGATAACCTGGACCCGCAGAGCGCGTACATCGGCGCGGTGGCGCTCTGCTTGGCCGCGCTGATCGTGCTGACGGTGCTCACCGTGAGCGATCGCAAGCGCGACGAGTGGCACGGGAAGGCGCAGGCATGAGCATCGTCGTCGAGTCCATCTCCAAGAAGTTCGGCGACGCTGTGGCCCTCGACGACGTGTCGCTCGAGGTGGCGACAGGCTCGCTCACCGCGCTGCTCGGCCCGAGCGGCGGCGGCAAGTCCACCCTGCTGCGCATCATCGCCGGGCTGGACACGCCCGACACGGGCATCGTGCGCATCGAGGGCGAGGACCTGACGATGACGCCGGCGCGAAGCCGGGGCGTCGGCTTCTGCTTCCAGCACTATGCGGCCTTCCGCCACCTCACCGTCCGGCGCAACGTGGCCTTCGGCCTCGAAATCCGGCGCCGCCCCAAGGCGGAGATCCGGGCCCGGGTGGACGAGCTGCTCGACCTGGTCGGCCTCTCACACCTGGGCGAGCGCTACCCCTCCCAGCTCTCGGGTGGCCAGCGCCAGCGCATGGCCCTGGCCCGGGCCCTGGCCATCGAGCCGAAGGTGCTGCTGCTCGACGAACCCTTCGGCGCGCTGGACGCCCAGGTGCGGACCCAACTTCGCCAATGGCTGCGCGACCTGCACGACACGCTCAACGTGACCACGGTGCTGGTGACGCACGACCAGGAGGAGGCCATGGAGGTGGCCGACCGGCTGGTCATCATCAACCAGGGCCGGCTCGAGCAGGTGGGGACGCCGTCGGACATGTACGAGCACCCGGCCAACGAGTTCGTGATGAGCTTCGTGGGCGAGGTCAACCGCCT
>DATNLP010000191.1:0-6859 GCA_035602795.1 Acidimicrobiales bacterium
CGACCCCGGCGTGGCCAGCCCCGGCCACGATCCGCTGGCCGACCTGACCGCGCTGCTCGAGCGCGAGCGCCAGGAGGCCAGGGGCGAAATGCTGCGCGCCCTCGACTCGGTGCGCTGGGAGCGCCTGGCCCGGGGGTTGACCGCCATGGCGCAGCAGGGCCCGGCCCGCCGCTCGCTGGCCACCCGGGTCCCGGCGGTCGTCGGCATGCCCGAACTCGTCCAGGCCCGGCACGACGCGGTGGTCAAGGCGGCGAAGCGGGCCCGGAAGAGCGGCGTCGTGTCCGACTTCCATCGCGTGCGTATCCGCGGCAAGCGCTTGCGTTACGCACTCGAGTTCAGCGCCGACCTCTACGACGGGCGGACGGCTCGCTACGTGCGCCAGCTCGCTGGTCTCCAGGACGAGCTCGGGGGCATGCAGGACGCCGAAGTGGCATCGGTTCGCCTGGCCCAGCTGGCCACGGGCGAGGCGAACCTGCCCGCCGCCACGGTCTTCGTGATGGGCGGCATGGCCGAGCGTTATCGCCAGGACGTGCGCCGCCTGCTGCGCGGTCTGCCCAAGGAGCTCTCCCGCGTCGGCGGTCGGGAGTGGCGCGAGCTGTTCGACCACATGGAGCGGCTGCGCGCCCAGGGCGAGGTGGCACGCCCGCCCGTGCGCAGTACGTTGCGCGCCGTCCCGCGGCCACCGACCACGGCCGAGCCCGACGGGGAGAGCCACCATCCGGCCGGCGAGAGGGCGACCGGCACCACCCCGCCCAGCCTCACCGCGCTGGTGCCTCCCCCGCAGTCACGCCAGGGGGAATGAGGACCCCACCTCACCCATGACCAGGCGGGGATGCTCGGTCAGAATGAAGTGCAGTCGATCGGTGTCGAGGAAGTTCTCTATGTCGTTCCAGATGGCGCCGAAGTCGGGCTCCCCCATGTGGGCGCGGTAGGCGTCCATACTCTCGAACCACTGCACCGTCACCCCATCGAAGCCGGGGTCGTCGTCACCGGCGTAGTCGTCCAGCGGGCGCGGATGCTGCTCGTAGCGGACCACGTGGCGGCCGCTCAGGCTCGCTGCGATCAACGGCCCGTGGACGTCACGCCAGTGGGAGTGGAACTCCGCCGGGGTGAGCCCGTCCTTGCGCCGGAGCAGGCAGGTGAGCCTGACCATGAGCGACCTCCAGTCGTGAGCGTCGGGCCCGGGCGCAGGTGCGACCGGGCGCGGACACGCTAGCGGGAGGTCGTGGCGCTCCTCCGGACTTAGGGGAGCGAAAGCGTGACGCCCGAGGACGAGCCGCCGGTGCTGACACCCACCGAGACGCCGCCGACCGAGACGGTGCCGCCCGTGCTGACGGGCGAGGACGGAGTCGGAACGGTGACCGTGGGGACGGTGGTCGGGGTCGACACAGGCAAGGTGGGGAGCGTCGAACCGGAGCCGGAGCTCGAGCCAGAACCAGAGCTCGAGCCAGAACCAGAGCTCGAGCCTGATCCCGAGCTCGATCCCGAACCAGAGCTCGAGCCAGATCCAGAGCTCGATCCAGAACCAGAACCAGAGCCGGAGCCGGAGCCGGAGCCGGATCCCGAGCTCGATCCCGAACCGGAGCTCGAGCCCGAACTCGATCCCGAGCCGGAGCTCGATCCCGAACCGGAGCCGGAGCCCGAGCCCGTCGAGGGCTTGGGCTTGGAGCCGGATGAGCCGGAGCCGCCCGACAGCAACCCGGTCAGATCGTCGAGCGTCCCGGTGACGTCGGAGGCCACGCCGGTGAGCGAAGAGAGCCCGCTCGGGGCGCTGCCGCTCCCGAGGCCGCTGCCGCTGCCGCCGCCCGTGCCCGTCGAAGAGCCCGAGCCCGACCCGCTGCCAGCAGAGCCCAGTCCTGTGCCGCTACCCACCGGGAGGTTGGAAGACGGGTCGGACAGGAGCGAAATGAAAGGTGCGATGCCCTGGGTCAGCGAGCCGCCCAGCCCCGACAAGGAGGTGGAGCCCTGGCTGGTCGATCCGTGCGCCTGCACGCTGGCCGAGGTGGAGCCGCCGCTCCCGGTCTGGTCGGCCGCCGTCGCCAAAGGCAGGTCCTGCGCCGCCGAGGCGACCGGGTGGGCTTCCGCCGGCGAAATGTTGAAGTAGCCGCCAACGCCGCCCAGCAGGCCGCCCACCGCGGCACAGGCGAGGCCGCCGGCCCCGACCAAGGCAGCGGTGCGGTAGCGGGCCAGACCGCTTGGGCGCTCGGGCTGCGTGTCCTCCAGCTCCGTGTCGACTGGCTCCGACACTTCGGCCAGCACCGGCTCGGCCTCCGACGAACCCAGCTCGTTCATCAGCAGCCGGTCGTACATCTCGTTCATCAGCAGCCGGTCGTACATCTCGCCGTCCGTCAGGTGCTCCGGCTCCGACACCGACTCTTCGGCCTGCTCGGACTCAGCCCCCGACGAGCCCAGCTCGTTCATCCGCAGCCTGTCGTAAATCTCGTCGACAGTCATGTTTCGTCCCTCCTCCAGGACCTCCTCCAGGCCCTTCGAAAGGGAAACGGGGCTTACCTGCGACTCTTACGGTCTGTTTCTCGAGGAACGAAGAAGAACTTTGCGCTCAACGGAATGCCCACCAGCCGATCGTCACCACACCGTCGTGAACAGGGAGAACGACCGACATGACGTGCTCGCCCGGCGCCGATCCGCCCTTGAGGGTCACGGTCGTGCTCAGGACGACCTGGGTCGGCGAGCCCCCCGTCGAGTCGATCTGGACGTCGAGCGGGGCGTCGTGCCCCGTCACCACCGCCCCGTCGAGCTCGGGCGGCATAGCCACCCTGGGCGCCATGGCCGACCACCAGGCCGCCCGCCGCTGGGCGCCGGCGTGCAGCCCGCCGAAGTAGGTCTCCAGCGCCGCCGCCTCGAGCGACAGCGGCCCCGGTGACTGGGCGAAGGCCACGGACGCGTTGACCAGGCGCATCGTGCCCATCGGCGCCTCGTTCTGCTCGAGGGTCAGGCCCTGCTTCTGGAGCGCCGCCGGCGCCGACGTCCTGTAGCCCGTGGCCTGGACTGTCTTGATGAACTGGGCGCCCGGATCCAGATTGGCCCCCTTCGCCGCCGCCCCCACCTCGTCGGCGTGGATGAGCAGGCGGTCGGGCGTGAAGAACAGGGCGTTGGGCGGCCAGCACGTGTCGAGCACGACGCTCGGCCCGGTGGAGTTGGTCACGGTCGAGCCGGCGGGCACGATTTGCTGGCCGGTCACGTCGAATTTCACGGTGTTGCAGGCCGTGGCGTAGGTGATCACGTCGCCCGGCTTCAGGTCGTTGAGGTGCACGAAGTAGCTCACGTCGTGCGCCAGGAAGACAGCCGAGCCGTCGACGCCGGGCCAGACCGACTGGGGGTCGTGGCCCACGGCGACGTTGAGCTCGGGGTCGTCGGTCCCCTCTTCCACCGGCGCGTTGAGGTTGATGGCCGGGATCGTCAGGATTCCCGAGAGCTGGCCGGGCCGAACGCCCGCCACCTGGCAGGAGGCCCCGTGGCTGGCCTGCGCGATCTTGGCCATGGCGGCCTGCTCGCTGGCGATCAGGACGGTCTGGGCGTGGCGCTGGTGCGCCTGGTGGGCGACGGCGTAGCTCGCCGCGAAGACGGCCGTGAAGAGGAGCAGCACACCGACCAGGGTCACGCTCAAACGCCGCGCGTCCTTCAGGGACGCCATCGGCCCGACTCCGGTGCTGGCTGCCACTGCTCGGAACGGGATTCCGCCATCCCGTCCCGAGCAGCCCGCAGCATCGGTTCCCGCTGCATCTGCTTTCTCCCTCTCCAGATCCTCCGGAAGATCTTGTGTTGGTCCTCTCCCGGTCGGAGTGGCGGATCACCCCGGCGTTTCGTCTTGTCCTATCGGCTCGTTCTCCGTGTTCCTTGTGTTCGTGACTGCCACCGGGCCGGCCCCCGAGACCGGAGGGGGAACGGAGGAGGTCCCGGAAGCCGGGCCCGGTGGCGGTCCGCCGCGGCGCCGCTCAGCGGCTGCTCCTGCGGCGGGTGATCGGGTTGATCGAGCGGGCCACCGAGAGGATCCGGCGGCGGCCGATCAGAAGGATCCCGGCCAGGCCCATGCCGGCCATCAAGATGACGGGCAGCGTGCCGGCCCAGTACTCGCCGGTGTGCACCGTGGTCACGTTGGGCACGACAGCCGGGGCGGCGGCCGGGGTGGAAGGCGAACTGACGGGGATGGCGTTCGACGAGCTGGTGGTCGGCGTCGTCGAGGCCGAGGCCGAGACGTTGCCGAGGTCCAGGGAGAGCAGGCTGACGGCCGGGGCCAGGTTCAGGTCGATGCTGTCGGCCGTGGCGCTGCCCGCCGTGCCGCCGTTGGAGGTGCTGGGCGTGCAGCTGAGCACCCCGTCGGGCTGGAAGTTGAGCAGCTGGTCGAGCAGCGTGCCGAGCGGCGTGGCGTTGAGCTCGGTGAGCACCTCTTGGAGGATGGAGCCGACCTGGTTCAGCTGGGAGAGCGGGAGGGTCTGGCCCGCCGCGGTGACCGACACGACGCCGGCGTTGCAGCTCGGGGTGACCTGGCCCGTCGACTCGTTGACCGAGACCGCGGCCGAGGTCGGCGTCACCTGGATGTCCAGCATGCCGAGCACGTTGATGTCAGCCGCCTCCTGGGTGGCGGTGGCCGTCAGGGTGCCGGCGGACGAGCTGACGTTCGACTTTGAGCCGCCCACGGTGACCGAGAGCAGCGGCGGCAGCGAGCTGACGTTGCTCGACGAGGTCAGGGTGCTGAGCAGGGCGCCGACGGGCGAGGCTTGCCCCACCTCGTCCAGCACGCCGCCGATGATGGAGCAGGCGCCGTCGACCGGGTTGGTCGTGTTGACCGAGGTCGGCGACAGCGGGACGCCGTTGGCCACGCCCGACAACAGCCCGTCGGCCGTGGTCAAGATGGTGCTCACCGGTGCGGGCAGGCTGCCGCTGCCCGAGCCTGCGGTGGGGGTGGCGGCGGCGACGCCCGAGCACAGGGTGCTGGGCAGGGCCAGGCTGTCCGTCCCGAGCAGGCTGCTCAGGTTGAGCGTGAGCGCGGCCAGGCTGCCCGAGCTCGCCGCGGTCGGGTTCCCGTTGGAGTCCTCGGCGGCCGAGGCGCTACCGCAGGCCGGCCCGAGGGAGAGCAGCGAGACGTTGATAGCCGGCACGGCGCAGACGTCGGAGCCGGACGGGTTGGGCGTCGCCGTCTGGCCGGCGTTCTTGGCGATGGCCGCCTGTGACGAGTCGACGGCGAACCCGCTGGTCGAGCCCGTCGGGCTCGTCGGGCACGGGTTGGTGGTGGCGGCCGACGACAGGCAGGCGCCGGTGCCGATGGCCTCGGCCAGGTTGCTGTTGGCGGCGTCGGCTTCGGACCCGCCGCCGGTGACCTGCAACTGGTTGGCCAGGTTCACGCCTACAAAGCCTCCGTTGGCATTGATCGTCCATGTGGCCGGGGCGCTGGCTCCGGCGGTTGAGGACAGTGCTGCGACAACCGCCATGGCTGCCACACCCACTGCGGCGATGCGACTACGACCCCTCATCTGCTAACCCCTTGTCCGTCCCCGCCACTTCGGGGGCGCTCCTCTTGGCTGGGAAACGGAGGCGTCACTGCAATCTTTCGCCCGGCTGAGAAAGAATTCGCGGGTCCACACCCCCGTTGTATGAACAACCCGTGCACAAGCCCCCACTTTCCGCCCTCTTAAGGGAAACGGCCGCTGTCCCGTACTCTTGCGCGGCATGCCCGCGTCGCACGCCGTTTTCATCGTCCTGGCTGGCCTGGGCGCCGGCATCTTCAACGGAGTGGCGGGCGGCGGCAGTCTCATCTCCTTCCCCGTACTGCTCGCGCTCGGCTATCCGGCCCTGACGGCCAATATCACCAACACCATCGGGATCTGGCCCGGCTACGTCGCCTCGGCCGCCGGCTTCCGAAGCGAGATCGGCGACCAGCGCCGGCGGCTGCTCCGCCTCACCCCCGTCGGCCTGGCCGGGGGCACGGCCGGCGCGCTCCTCCTCCTCACGACGTCCTCGGCGACCTTCGACCGCGTCGTGCCCTGGCTCGTCCTGGGAGCGGCCGCCCTGTTCGCCGCCCAGCCTCTGTTGCGGCGTGCCCTCGACCGTGACGCCCAACCCCGGACCCGGCCCGTGTTGCTGGTGGTCGGAGTGTTCGCCGCCTCGGTCTACGGCGGCTACTTCGGCGCCGCCATGGGCGTCATGTTCCTGGCCGTGCTCGGGCTGGCGCTGCCCGTTTCGCTGGCGCACACGAGCGGCCTGCGCGCCGTCCTCTCCATGATCGTGAACGGCATGGCCGCAGTGGTGTTCCTCATCCACGGCGGCCTGGCGTGGGAGGCCGTCGGGTTCCTGGCCCTGGGCAGCTTGTTCGGCGGCTTCGCCGGCGCCCGCCTGGCTCTGGCCCTACCCGCCCCGGCCCTGCGTGTCGTGGTCGTCGTCATCGGCGTCGGGACGGCGGTCAAGCTCCTCGTCTGATTCCCACGAACGTCAATCCACGGCTAGTGGGTAATGGCCGACGACCGTGCGCTCCAGGCGACGCCGGGCGGAGCGCCAGGCGTCGACGGCCTCGGCGGTGCCGACGGGGCGGAACCTCACCTCGGTCCCGGGACCGCATTGACCGAGCAACCCGTGGTCGGCCGTCGCGACGACCGCCACCACCGGGTAGCCGCCGAGCGTGGCGTGGTCGGGCATGAGCACGACCGGCTCGCCTCCGGGTGGCACCTGCAGCGCGCCCACCACGGTGCCCTGGGAGTCCAGACCCGCGCCGGCACCGGTGTCGACGAGAAGATGCTCACCGGTCGTCTCGGCGCGGAGCCGGATGCCGATGCGGTTGCTCCGCCCGTCCACCGTGAAGCACAGCGCCGCCAGTCGAGGGAGCGCGTCGGGCGCGAACCACGCA
>DATNLP010000206.1:0-5288 GCA_035602795.1 Acidimicrobiales bacterium
ATCATCGGGCTCTCCGTGGACGCCCTCGACAACCACGAGCAGTGGGCGAAGGACATCGAGGAGACGCAGGGCACAGCCCCCAACTACCCCATCATCAGCGACAGCGACTTCAACGTCTCGAAGCTCTACGGGATGCTGCCCGCGGCCACCTCGGGTGACGCCAAGACACGCACGCCCGCCGACAACCAGACGGTGCGCAACGTGTTCGTCGTCGGCCCGGACAAGAAGATCAAGCTGATCCTGGTCTACCCGATGACGACGGGTCGGAACTTCGATGAGGTACTGCGGGTCCTCGATTCGCTGCAGCTGACCGCCACCCACCGCGTGGCGACGCCGGTCAACTGGAAGCAGGGAGAGGACGTGGTCATCGCCGGCTCGGTGTCCAACGACGAGGCCAAGGAGATCTTCGGCGAGTGGGAGTCGCCCAAGCCCTACATCCGGATCGTGCCTCAGCCCAAGTAGGAGGGCGGCACGCATCTCGCTTGGTGCTCGGGCCACGGTGCGTCAGCACGGGAGTGACGGACCTCGAGCCGTCCTCCTGAGCTGGCGGCTACCTCGGTTCGAGTCCGTCGTTCCGAGCCCTCTCCGGAGCCGTCCCCGAGCTGGTGCTGTCGGGGGACACTCATGGGGCGCGCCCAACACGGTCCAAACACATCTGGCAGCGCTGGTTCTCCGGTGTCTCGCTCCATCGTCGTCGCGGGTTGCCGTAACCCACATCGATGCCGCACCAAGTCAGCGCCCGCTGGACGTCAGCCACGTGCCACAGCGACGAGTCGGCCCGGGGCTCGCCTTCGGGCTCGGCCTCATTGCTCAGAAGGTGGAGGAGGATGCCCTCGGGCTCCATTTCCACGGCCATGGTCGGCCAGCGTAAACCTGTCTGTCCCCACATCGGAACTTCCGCCGTCCCATCCGCTGTCACGTGGATCCGACTGGGCGGTCCGTGAAGACAGCAGGTCGCCTGCAACACCTGTCCGTAGGGCTGCCGGTGGGAAGAAGTAGACTGCTGGTGAGCAAGTAGGGGGACCGAGCGCCGCACCCGAGGGAACATCGACAGCCAGAATCATGGCAGATCCTGTCGATCACCCTTCGGGAGCGAACGTCTGAGACGGTGCCGAACTGGAAGAAGGTTCCGTGAAGAGTCTGGCGAAGTTGTCGTGGCGGGCTCGAGGTTCGGGAGGTACTTGCACCGCCGAAGTAGACCTTCCGATCCGTGGGTATCGGGTCAATCCAAGGAGCCGGTCAAATCCTTTCGCGGTATCCGGATCCGAAGGATCAACCCCGACGGTGTCATGGATCTCCTTCGATGGAGACATTTACTGGGTCCGGCTCTCGGCCGCCCAGGGTTGGCCGCGTACGATTCGCGTGACCCAAAGCGATGTCGATGGAGCGAGGTTTTGAAAACCCGGGGCTAAGGACATCGAGTAGGAAGCTCCCGACGTCTCATGCGCGAGTTGAGAGGTCAAGCCAACGACCCTGCGAGGCTCTCCGCGTGGCTTGGAAGATCGCCGGGGAGGTGGATTCTCGGGTCGCGCCTGGGAAGCAGCCACGCTCTGGTAGGATGTTGTCGTTAGCCGGGGGTTTTCCGGCGCGGCCCGTTCGAATTGACATCCCGAGTTGGCCTTCTCAACTCGAACGGAGCTCGACATTTCTACCTTCCTCGATCTAGGGGTAGGCCCTGTCCTTTCCCAGTGCCTCGACGGCCTAGGAATTTTCAGCCCGCTGCCGATTCAGGCGGCGACCATTCCCGATGCGCTCGCCGGTCGCGACGTCTGCGGACAGGCGCCCACAGGGTCAGGTAAGACGCTCGCCTTCGGCCTTCCGCTCGTGATCAAGGCCACCGGCGGCAAGCCCGGGCTGCCGAGAGCGCTCGTCCTGGTGCCGACCCGCGAGCTGGCGGAGCAGGTGCGCGAGGTGCTGGCCAGCCTCATGGGCTCGCGAGGCAAGCGGGTTGTCGCGCTGTACGGAGGCGTCGGCTACGGGCCTCAGCGCCAGGCACTGCGCCGAGGCGTGGATATCGTCGTGGCCTGCCCGGGGCGACTCGAGGACCTCGTTGAGAGACGCGACGTGAACCTGAGGGAGGTTCGCACCGTTGTGCTCGATGAGGCGGACCGCATGGTTGACATGGGTTTCATCCGCCCCGTGTGCCGTTTGGTCGACCAGACATCGCAGGGGCGCCAGGTCCTGCTGTTCTCGGCGACCATGGCCAAGGAGGTAGAGGCGATCAGCCGGCGTTACCAGCGTGACCCGGCGCGCTACCAGATCGATGCCGAACAGTCGCAGGTGGACGACGTCACGCACCATTTCTGGCGGATGTCGCGTGCCGATCGGGTGAAGGTCACCGCTGAGCTCATCGCACAACACGGCCAAGCCTTCGTGTTCTGCCGGACCAAGCGCGGCGCCGACCGGGTGGCGCGCCAGCTGGGGGCGGCCGGGGTCGTGTCGGCCCCCATCCATGGAGACCGGTCACAGCCCCAGCGAGCCAGGGCCCTCGCCGCCTTCGCCAGCGGGAAGGCCCACGCCCTGGTGGCCACCGACGTCGTCGCACGGGGGATTCACGTCGACAACGTCCCCTGTGTCGTGCATTTCGACCCCCCGGGCGACGCGGACGGCTATGTGCACCGGTCGGGTCGTACCGGCCGGGCCGGGAGCACGGGAACCGTCGTCTCCCTGGTGCCGGACGAGCAGCAGGTTGAGGTACGGGCGCTGCAACGGGAACTCGGATTCCCGGCCAACTTCACGGTGCCTTTCGAGGTTGTGCCCGCGCCGGTTCCGCACCGACGGAAGGTCGCGTCGAGTGTCGAGCGACCTGTGCGCTCTCCCAACGGGGAGCGATCCGCCCGTCACGAGGCCACCGCTTCGCAAGTGAACGGGACAGTGAAGTTCTTCGATTCAAAGCGCGGCTATGGCTTTCTCGCCGGTCCGGATGGCAGCGACGTCTTCGTGCATCACTCCAAGCTTCACGGGCGCGGGTCCGGACGACCATTTCTCCGGAAGGGTGAGCGGGTCGTCTTCGAGCTCGCCGCCGGTCGGCGGGGCCAGGAGGCTCGCAACGTCAAGGTGGCGGAACAGGTGGCTTCGTGACAGCCGGCACCCTCGTGAAGGCGGAACCGGAGTTCGAGCGGGGGGAGCATTCAGAACCGACGTCGGCGGCGCGGTGGTGGGATCAACTCATCACGGCCGTCGTCGTGGTTCTCCCACTGGCCGTGCTCGGCCTGGCCGTCTGGCTCTTCTGGCATCACGGGATCGGGTGGTTCGACCTCGGCCTGGGCGCCGCCCTCTATGTGATCACGGGACTGGGCATCTCCCTTGGTTTCCATCGCCTCTTCACCCACCGGAGCTTCCGGGCCCGACGCGCTCTGCGCATCGTGCTCGGGGTGGCCGGTTCGATGGCAGCAGAGGGCTCGCTGATCAGCTGGGTCTCCCATCATCGCCGCCACCACGTCTACGCCGACCGGGCTGGTGACCCTCACTCACCATGGACCGTGGATCACGGTGGCTTGCATCGGCTCCGGGGACTCTTCCACGCCCACGTCGGCTGGCTCTTCACCGGAGCGGTGTCCAGCCCGAAACGCTGGAGCCGGGATCTTCTCGGCGACCGCGACGTAGTCGCGATCTCGAATCTGGCCCCGCTCTGGATGGTGCTCTCGCTTGCCTTGCCGTTTGCGCTTGGTTGGGCCATCACCGGCTCCGTCGTGGGTGCGGTCCTGGCCCTGGTGTGGGCCGGACTCGTGCGCATTGCGCTGCTGCACCACGTGACGTGGAGCGTCAACTCGCTGGGGCATATGTTCGGCAAGCACCCGTACCAGAGCGGCGACCATAGCGGGAACATCGGATGGCTCAGCGTTGTCAGCTTTGGCGATTCGTGGCACAACTCGCACCACGCTTTTCCAGCCCTGGCGCGCCATGGCTGTGACCGCGGCCAACTCGATCCTTCGGCTGGCGTCCTCCGGGTCTTCGAGGGTCTGGGCTGGGTCTCTCATGTCAAGCGGCCTACGTCCACGTTGCTGAGCCGCCGCGCCGCGCCGTCGGGTTTCAAACAATCATGAGAGGAACGGAAACGCGTGCTGAAGTCTGAGTCCAGCAACTCCCACGGCAGTCCGGGCGTGCGCCCGACCCGGTCGTCAGCGAGCAGGAGCAAGGAGAGCAGCATCGATGAGCAGGCGCTCTCGCTTCGAGAGACCAACATGTCCTACGCCGCCATCGCACGGAAACTCAAGCTGACGCGTGCGGTCGACGCCCACAAGGCCTTCATCCGAGCCATCCTTTCGAGACGAGGGGATGAACGGCCGGGCCTGGTGGCCAACGAGCGTGCTCGCCTGGACAAGCTCGAGTCCCATATTCGAGAACGCGACGCCGCGGATCCCGATCGGTTGCAGCGAAGGCTGCGGGCTGTCGCGAGACTCCGGGCCGCGTTACCGTGATGCACCTGCGGTGAACGGCGGGAACTGAACCATTCGCAGCCGTTCGACGAACGGCGCAACCAGAGCGCATCAGCGCCTAGAGCAAGGAAATGAGAGCAGAGAGATAGTTATGGCAATCGGAACAGTGAAGTTCTTCAACAGTGAAAAGGGATTCGGCTTCATCAGCCCGTCCGATGGTGAGAAGGACGTCTTCGTCCATTACTCGAGCATCAGCGGCGATGGCTACAAGTCCCTCGACGAGGGCCAGCAGGTCGAGTTCGACGTCGCGAACGGGCGAAAGGGCCCGGAGGCGCAGAACGTGCGCGCCCTGTAGTTGTTGGCCGAGAAACGCGGGAGTGTTGGAAACTCAACACTCCCGCGTTCTCGCGCGTGGACGCGGTTTCTTGCGAGTGCTGACCGTGGCTGCGGAGAATCAGGCAAAGGTTCGGTCCCTTTGGTGTGGAGGACCTGCTGCGGAGCGGAGCTGGTCGGCCGGTAGTCCGCGGGCAAGTCAGCCCGGCTGGGTGACCAGAGGCTGGGGTCCAGCGGACTTCGGTTTTGGAGTGTCCTCGGATCAAGCGAGGTTGGGTCCCCGTCGATGACCTTCGGGTGAGATGGATGTCGACATCGACCGGGAGCCCACGGATGGGGTCGAGGCGCGTCGACCGGATACGAAATACGGGGTCGACGAAGAGTCAGAGCCTCAGTTCCAGCTTCTCTGCCGTGTGGCCCTCGTTGAGGAGGTCCCCGAGGACCTGCATCAATTCTGGGACGTCCACTGGCTTCGTCAGATAAGCGGCGGCGCCGGCGGCTCTCACGCGCTCGATGACGCGCGGTGTGGCGTCCGCGCTCAAAATGACGACAGGAATGGTGGCCGTGGCGGGGTCG
>DATNLP010000212.1:0-4146 GCA_035602795.1 Acidimicrobiales bacterium
AGGTCGGCCTCGGGGGCGGAGAGGGGACCGCAGAGCGCCGGCACGACCGAGCGCAGCGAAATGAACGACAGGTCGGCCACGACGAGCGGGACGGGCTCGTAGGCGGGGTCGGCGGCGCGCAGGTCATCGGCGGTCATGGTGCGCGCGTTGCGGTGCTCGAGCACGACGACGCGGGGGTCGGCGCGCAGGCGCGGGTCGAGCTGGCCGTGACCCACGTCCACCGCGTAGACCCGCGCCGCCCCGCGCTGGAGGAGGCAGTCGGTGAACCCTCCGGTCGACGCGCCGGCGTCGAGGGCGCGGCGCTGCGCCACCGGCACGGCGAAGCGGGTCAGGGCGGCATCGAGCTTCTGGCCGCCGCGGCTCACGAAGGGCGACGCGGGCCCGAGCAGGACGACCGGCTCATTGGGGGCTACGAGCCGCGACGCCTTCTCGGCGGGTGCGCCGGCGACGAGCACGCTGCCGGCGGCGATAACCGCCTGCGCCTCTTGCCTGGTGGAGACGAGGCCCCGACGCACGAGCTCGGTGTCGAGCCGGCGGCGGGCCCCGGAGGTCAGCTCGCGGCTTTCTTGGCGGCCGTGGTCTTCTTGGCCGCCGCGGGCTTCGTCGGCCCCGACGTGGTGTTCTCGGACTTGCCGTTCGCCTTCTTCGCTTCGGACTTCTTGCTCTCGGACTTCTTCTTGCCCTTGCCGCCCCGCTTGGGCAGGGCGCTCTCGGCCGCCTCACGGGCCCGCTTCGCCGCCTTCTCGGCCCGGGCCCGGGCGTCCTTGCTCGCCTTGCTGGCTCGCTCCGTGGCGTCCTTGCCCGCCTTGGTGGCACGGCCCGTGACGTCCTTGCCCGCCTTGGTTGCTCGTTCGGTCGCCCCCTTGGCGGCCTGGGTGGCGTGCTCCGTGGCGTCCTTGGCCGCCTGGGTGGCGTGCTCCGTGGCGTCCTTGGCCGCCTGGCCGGCGTCCTTGGTGGCGCTGCGGCCTGCCTCCGCCGAGCGCTTCAGGATGTCGGCCACCTGGTTGGCGATCTGCTCGAGCGACGACGCGTCGATCCGCTTGAGCTGGGTCGCCACCTCGCGACGCACCGTGTCGATCAGGGATTCACTCGTCTTGCGGCTCTGCTCAACCACGTTGTCCATCCATTCCTGTGCCTGGCCGCGCGGAACTTCGCCGGCGTTCACCAATTCTCGCACGATCTCCTCGGCCCGGCCCCGTGTGACCTGACCGAGGACGGATCCCGCATCGAGGTACTTGCGTATCCGCTCGTTGCCTGCCATTTGAACCAGAGTATCCAAAGTGCTAGCTCATAGCAAGCACTTCGTTCAAGTGGCCCCCATCGTGTCGCGCACCAGACGGGCCAGGTCGCGGGCCGTGGCATCGGCGCGGGGTTCGGGCGGGACGTCGCCCTCCCGGGTCACCCCGGAGAACACGAGGGCGAAGGGAAGGCCGAGCTGGGCGGCCAGGGCACCGTCCGTCGAGGGGCGGTCCCCCACCACCACCCGCAGCTCCCCCGGCGGGACCCGGGCGGCGATGGCGTCGGCGGTGGGCCGGTGGGGCTTGCCCGCCACCTCGGGCTCCGTAGCGGCGGCGGTGGAGACGGCGGCCAGCAGGGCCCCGGCACCCGGGATCAGGCCGTCGGGGGTCGGGTAGGTGGCGTCCTCGTTGGTCCCGATCAGGCGGGCACCGGCCCGCACGGCGTCGGCGGCCCGGGCGACGGCGTCGTAGGTGAACGAGGTCCTGGTCCACCCGACCACCACGGCGTCGGCCGGTCCCTCCTGGACCACGGCTACACCGCGCTCCCGCAGGGCCTCGAGGATGCCGTCCTCGCCCAACACGAGGGCGGTCGTGCCGGGCGCCAACAGGCCGGCCGCCACGTCCGACGAGCGGAGCAGGTCGTCGTCGACCGCCGTGATGCCGCAGTGGGCCAGCCGCCTGCGCAATTCGGACCGCGTCGGGGCGGAGTTGTTGGTGGCGAACAGCACGCGCACCCCGGCGCCCCGCAGCCGGGCCACGGCCTCGTCGACACCGTCGATGGGGCGGCCGCCGAGCCAGACCACACCGTCGAGGTCGAGGACCCAGGTCCCCCCGGGCGGTGGTGGCCACATGGGCGCCGAGGCTAACGCCGCCGTTGCCGCAGGCCCGCCGGGGCGTCTCCCTAGAATCGGCCGCCATGGCCGAACTGCAGATCGACGGGGACGAGCTGGTGCTCCACATGAGTACGTTCGAGAAGGCGGAGGGAGTCCACGGCGACATCCGGGTCCCCCTGTCGTCGGTGACGTCGGTCCGGGCGGTCGACACGGCCTGGCCCGAACTGCGCGGCATCCGGGCCCCGGGCACCGGGCTGCCCAACGTGGTCGCCGTCGGCACGCGCCGGGGCAGCTTCGGCAAGGACTTCGCGGCGGTGCACGGCAAGGGCCCGGCGCTGGTGGTGGAGCTCGAGGGTCAGGAGTACCAGCGTCTGGTGGTCACGTCCGACGACACGCCGGGCGTGCTGTCGGCGCTGCGGGGGGCGACGGGCAAGGGCTGACGGCCGGCGGGACGACGCCCCGCCGGCCGGGACCCATGCGGCGGGCCCGGCGCGCCCGAGGACGGCACGCTCTGCGCCCGCAACGACCTGACCCACGTGGCCCGCTCACCACGGGCCCGGGCGCCGCGACCACCGAGAAGGCACCAGGTGCCCCAGAGGGGGTCGATGGTCGTCGGAGCCACGAGGCCCGAGTTGAGCAGGTTGTGGGAGAGCCGGTCGCGGCTCCCTGGACGAAGCGGAAGAGGGCGGGTGCTCCGCCCTCCGGCTTGTCCATTCACGGTGGGAAACACGGGCGCGCGCGGCGTCTTGTGGGCGCCGGCGCAAATGGGCCGAATGGCCCTACGCGCGCCGCGGCGTCAGTCGTCGCCCCAGGGAGGAATGAAGGCCAACGAGCGTGCCATGTCGCGCCGGGTGACGAGGCCGACGACGCGGTCGCCCTCGGTCACCGGCAGGCGGGCCCGCTGATGACGCGCCATGATCGCCACCGCCTCCTCGACCGGGATGCCGACGTCGAGGGCCAGCGCGTCGGCCGGCACGGCCAGCTCGGCCAGCGTGACCTCGCGTGGGTCGAGGCCCTTGGCCACCACCTTGGCCACGATGTCGCGGGCGCTGACCATGCCGGCCAGGCTGCCGTCGGAGAGGCACAGGGGGACTTCGTCCTCGTCGTGGGTGGCCAGGTAGCAGGCCGCCTCCGTCACCGACTCCGTGGTGCGAAGCACCTCGATGTCTCCGCTCATGACGTCCCGGACGGTCCTCATGGCGATCTCCTCTTTGCGTTGCTGTGGCCTCTCTCTACCCTCGCGCCCCCGCCCGGGAGGGGCAATGGCACCTGGCACAATGTTCCCGCGTCCGGGGCCAGGCGGCGCCGGGCAGCGGCCGACCCCTTGCCCTCGACCGGGGCGAACGTATGTGCGTGGTTCATGGAACGCCAGTACGAGCTGGAGTTCTTGCGCCGCTCTCTCGCCAGGCTGCGCCCCGGGGCCGCCGCCCTCGACCGCGAGGGGTCGATGCGGCTGGTGCGTGAGCTGCAGGACTCCGAACGCCAGCTGCGCACCCGGCGCGAGGGGTTGCAGCAGCTCCTGGCCGGCGGCGGCTGAGGCCGGGACGGCCTCGCTCTCAGCCCAGGGCGATCAGGTTCGTGGGTTCGCTCAGGATCTCGCCCACGGCCGCCAGGAAGAGGGACGCGCCCTGCCCGTCGACCAGCCGGTGGTCGAAGGTGAGGCTCAGCGTCGCCACCTGGCGCAGCGCGACGGCGCCGTCGAGCTCCCAGGGGCGCCGCTGGACGGCGCCGAAGGCGAGGATGGCCGCCTCGCCCGGGTTGAGGATGGGGATGCCGGCATCCACCCCGAACACGCCGACGTTGGTGATCGTGATGGTGCCGCCGCTCAGGTCGGTGGGGGTGGACTTGGCCTCGCGGGCGGCGGCAGTCAGCTCGGCCAGGGCGCGGGTCAGGTCTCGCAGCGAAAGGTCCTGCGCGTCCTTGATGTTGGGCACCACCAGACCGTGTGGCCCCGCCACCGCGATGCCCAGGTTCACGTAGTGCTTGGTGACCACCTGGCGCGCCGACCCGTCCCACGAGGAGTTCAGCTCGGGATGGTCGGCCAGCGCGTGCACGACGGCGCGGGCGACCACGGC
>DATNLP010000221.1:0-15281 GCA_035602795.1 Acidimicrobiales bacterium
GGTCCCGATCACGTCCGCGCCCTCGTCCAGGAGCCATGCGCACTGCGCCCCGGCCCCGCACCCGGCGTCGAGGACCCGCTGGCCGGTGAGGGGCCCGGGCACGAGCGACCGCAGCGCCGGCCGCTCCAGGTGCCCGTTGAACGCGCCGGCGTCCGTCGCCTCCGACCACACCGGCGCCAGCCGGTCGTAGGCGTCGCGCGTGGCGCGCGTGTGCTCCGTCTGATTCGTGGGACGGGACTCCATCACCACATGTTGGTGCGCGTGGGGTCTCTTCGCCGTTTCGGCCGAAGCCGGCCAGTCGACGCCAATTAGGAGAAGGCCAGCGCGGCGTGGCGGACGCCGGCGATGACCGGGCTCGGCGTGCGCTCCACCGGGCCGGCCAGGGACAGGGTCTCGAACCGGTCGAGCAGCTCGGAGAGCACGACCCGCCCCTCGAGGCGGGCCAGCGCCGCCCCCAGGCAGAAATGGGGCCCGAAGCCGAAGCTCACGTGCGGGTTGGGGTGGCGGTCGACCCGCAGCCGCCCCGCGTCCGCGCCGAACACCTCCTCGTCCCGGTTGGCCGAGGCGTAGACCAGCAGCACCGGGTCACCCTCGGCCACCGCCACGCCCCGGATGGTGGTGTCGGTGGTGGACGTGCGCATGAACGAGATGACGGGCGTCGTCCAGCGCAACAGCTCTTCGACGGCGCTCGGGAGGAGCGACCGGTCCGCTTGCAGCGCCGCCCACTGCTCCGGGTTCTCGGCCAAGGCCACCAGGCCGCCCGAGATCAGGTTGCGCGTGGTCTCGTTCCCCGCCACCAGCAGCTGGATGAGGAACATGGCCAGCTCGGCCTCGCTGAGCTCGTCGCCCGCGGCGGCCGGGTCGTGCCCGACCGTGGCCAGCACCGAGACCAGGTCGTCCGCCGGGGCCCGCCGTCGCTCCTCGGCCACGCCGATCAGGTATTCCCACATCTCGAGCTGCAGCTGCGCCCGCTGCTCCTCGGAGCGTTCCGACTCGCCCGGGATCACCGCCTCGGACCACTCGAAGAAGCGCGGCCACTGCTCGCCGTCGACCCCCAGCAGCTCGCAGATGACCTGCAGCGGGAACGGGACGGACAGCGTCGCCACCACGTCGAAGGGCTCACCCCGTTCGATCGCGCCGAGCAGCGCCTCGGCCTTGGCCGTCACCCCCGCCTCCATCAGCCGCACCATGGACGGCTTGAACCCGGGCTGGACCAGACGCCGGTAGCGGGTGTGCTGGGGCGGGTCGGTGTGCATCATGGTGGGCGGCGAGTCGTAGGTCGTGCCGATTTCGTCGACCAGAATGCCCCGGGACGAGCAGAAGTGGACCGGGTCGGCCCCCATGGAGGAGACCTCGGGATGGGTCATGACGGCCCAGAAGCCGCCGCCCTCGCGGTCGACCCAGCACACGGGCGAGTGGTGGCGCAGCTCGGCGTAGAGCGCGAACGGGTCGCCGCCCGAGTACAGCGCCGGGTCGAGGAGGCGGCGGGCGTCTGCGGCAGCGGCCGTCGGGGTCACGCGACGAGTCGGGCCGGCGTCAGACGATCAGGCCGTTGGGGCGGGGGTCGCCCTGCGCCTCGAGCAGCGCGTAATAGGCCTCCAGGGTGCTGGGGCCGTCGGAGACCGACTCGACCGACCCGTCCTCGGCCAGGTTCAGGAGCGCCCCCTCAATGATGAAGCAGACGTCGGTGTCCTCGGTGTTGTCCTCGGGCACGTGCAGGGTGTGCACCGAGTTGGCCGGCTCGAAGAGGTACGAGCCCGGCGTGATGTAGAAGTCGTATTCGAGGTAGTGCCAACGACCGGCGGACGTGAAGGCGTCGACCGAGCCGGTGTGGCGGTGCCGCTGCAGCTGCACCCCCGGCTTGAAACGGTTGAGGATGACCCAGGTGCCGCGCAGCGCGTCGAAGCGGACGATCTTGAGCAGGACGCCGATGCCGGTGTCCGCCCAGGGTGCGTCGTCCTCACCGACGAGCCGGACCGTGTCGGCGGGGTTGGCTGGTGTGTCGATGGCCATGGTCGTTCCTCTCGTGGCGTCAGGCGGGCAGGGCAGCGAGCGTATCGAGGTCGAGGGCGGCCTCGAGGGCGGCGGCGGCGCGCAGGACCACCAGGTCGCCGTGCTGGGGCCCGACCAGCTGCAGCCCGATGGGCAGGCCGGCGGAGTTGGTGCCGCAGCACACCGTGGCGGCGGGCGAGCGCGTCATGTTGAACGGGTAGGTGAACTGCACCCAGTTGGCCGTCTCCTCCCCGTTGACCGAGCTCGTCATGGCGCCGGCGCCGGGGGCAACGGCCGAGCACGTCGGCGTCACCAGCAGGCGCGCCGTGTGGAACAACTCGACCAGGCGCAGGTTCATCAGGTGGAAGCGGTCGATCACCTGCAGCAGCTCCACGGCCGTGGTCGACTCGGCCGAGGCCAGCAGGTGCCGCAGCAGCGGATCGACCTCCTCCCAGCGGGGATGGCCCATCAAGGGCTGCAGAGAACGCAGGGTGCAGGCCGCCGTCATGGTGAGGAAGTCACCGACGGGGTCGGCCTCGAAGACGGAGTCTAGGACCGTGACGTCGGCGCCGAGCGATTCGAGCACGCCGACGGCGCGGTCGCAGGCCTGGCGCACCTCGGCGTCGACGCTGGCGTAGCCGAGCGTGGGGGAGTAGGCGATCTGCACCGGGACGTGGGGGTCTTCGAGCGCGGCCAGCCACGAGGCCTCGGGCCGGGGCAGGGAGCGCAGGTCGGTGGGGTCGGGGCCGACCGCCACGTCGAGGGCGAGGGCGACGTCGGCGATGCGGCGGGCCATGGGGCCGTTGGTCGAGAGGTCGATCCAGCCGGGCGGGGTGGGGCCGCCGGCTGGTACGCGGCCGAGGGACGGCTTCATGCCGGAGAGGCCGCAGCAGGCCGACGGGATGCGGATGGAGCCGCCGCCGTCAGAGCCCGTGGCGAGCGGGACCATGCCGGCCGCCAGCGCGGCCGACGCGCCGCCCGAGGACCCACCGGGTCCATGGGCCGGGTCGAACGGGTTGCGCGAGGGGCCGAAGATGGAGTTGGTCGTGTTGCCCATCCAGCCGAACTCGGGCGTGTTGGTCTTGCCCACCACGATGCAGCCGGCGGCACGGAGCCGGGCCACAAAGGGGCTGTCGGCCGTGGCGGGGGGATCGTCGGCGTGAAGGGCCGAGCCGTAGGTGGTGGTGTAGCCGGCGGCGTCCTGGAGGTCCTTCACGCCGATCGGGATGCCGGCCAGCGCGCCCGGGTCGGCACCGCCGGCGATCTTGGCGTCCAGCGCGTCGGACTGCGCCAGCGCCCGCTCCCCGTCGACGGCGACGAACGCGTTGTAGGTGGGGTCGAGGCGCCCGATGCGTTCGAGCGCCGCCTCGGTCAGCTCCCGCGCGCTGACCTGCTTGGCCCGCACGGAGCGGACCAGGTCGGCCAGGGGGGTGGTGCGGAAGTCGATGTCGCTCACTCTGATGGTCCCCTCGCTGTGGTTTGCGATCGTGCCCGGCGGCCGGCGCCCTACGGGGCCGACGGCGACAGCCCGGCCACGGCGTCGGCCAGCTCGATCCCGACCGGGATGATCATGGGTGCCGGGATGGTGATGCCGTGGTCGACGTAGCGCTGCACGTGCGCCTTGCACTCGGCCACCGAGCCGTGCACCACCAGCTCGTCGACCACCGAGTCGGGAATGGCCTCGAGCGCGCCCTTGCGGTCGCCGGCCGCCCAGGCGTCCCACATGGGCTGGAGGGCCGGGCCGCGGCCCAGCCAGCGGTGAAACTCCGCGTAGGCCTCGACGTTGAGGTAGGCCGTGATCATGCGCCGCCCGATGGTGCGGGCCACTCCGGCGTCCTCACAGACGATGACGAAGATGCGGGCCACGATCTCGCGGGGCGCCCCCCCGGCCGCCTTCTCGACCTCGGCCACCGAGGTGGCCACGTCGGTGGCGCTGAGCCAGTTCAAGATGGCGCCGTCGGCCTCCCGCCCGGCCAGGTGCAGCATGCCCGGGCGGAGCGCGGCCAGGTAGATCGGCGGCAATTGCTCGGGGATGCGGGTCAGGCGGAACCCCTTGACGCGGAAGGTCTCGTAGTCCTCCGTCACCTTCTCGCCGCTGAAGGCCAACCGCAGGAACCGCAGCGTGTCGCGCACGCGCTTGTACTGGTTCTCGAAGGCCAGGCCGTTCCAGTTGGCCACGATCACCTGCGACGAGGCGCCCAGGCCCACGGCGAAGTGGCCCGGGGCGGCGTCGGCCATGGCGGCCAGGCTCTGGGCCAACAGGGCGGGGCCGCGGGTGTAGGCGGGCGTGATGGCGACGCCGAGATTGAGGGTCGGCTCCCAGGCGGCGGCCAGGGCCAGCGGGGTGAAGCCGTCGGCGCCGTCCACCTCGGCCGACCAGATGTCGGTGTAGCCGAGCTCGCGCAGGCGGGCGAACCACTCGCGGTGCGCGTGCAGGGGGATGCCGTCGAAGGGCACCGTGATGCCGGGCCGGGCCGGCGGCGTGCCCGCGGTGGTACTCACGCCTTCAGCCGCTCCTGCTCGCCCGACTCCTCGGCGTCGTGGTCCAGCGACGGCGACGGCAGGTCGGGGTCGGGCTGGAACTCGGCGTCGTCGACCACCAGCGCCAGCTCGGTCTGCTCGTCGGTGGCATCGTCGGACGGCACGGGCACGCCCCAGCGCCGCATGCCCTGTTCCATGCGGCGGATCACCGTCTCTATCACCTGCACGCGCCCGTAGCGCTTGTGCTCACCGCTGATCACGTCCCACTGGGCCAGCGGCCCGCACGTGAGGCGGAGCATGTCGGACACCGCCTCCTCGTACTGGGGCCGCTTCTCGCGGTTGCGCCAGTCTTCGTCGGTCAGCTTCCAGGACTTGAGCGGGTCGTCGCGGCGCCGCAGGAAGCGGCGCAGCTGCTCTTCGTGGGAGAGGTGCATCCAGAACTTGATGACGACCATGCCCTCCTCGGCCAACGTGTGCTCGAAGTCGTTGATCTCCTGGTAGGCGCGGCGCCACTGCACCTCGGTGGCCAGGTTCTCGACCCGCTCGACCAGGACCCGGCCGTACCACGAGCGGTCGAAGATGGTCATGCCGCCCCAGCCGGGGAGCGGCGGCCAGAAGCGCCACAGGAAGTGGTGGCGCAGCTCGTCGGGCGTCGGCGCGGCGAAGGGGGCCACGTGGACGTGCCGGGGGTCCAGTGGCTCGACCAACCGCTTGATAGCCCCGCCCTTGCCGGCGGCGTCCCAACCCTCGAACACGATGCAGATCGGCGGCCCCAGCTTGCCCTCGTTCAGCTGCCCACCGTTGATCAGCCGCAGGTGCAACAGCCGGCGCTGCGCCTTGCCGAGGCGCTTGGTCTCCTCGTCCTTGGAGATACGCAACGAGAGGTCGACATCTTCCAGGCGGGCGTAATCGACCTGGCCGCCCCCGTTGCCCTGGCCGTCGTCGTGGCCGACGTCATGGTGGCCGTCCCCGGGGTGACCACCGTGATCGTGCTTGCTCACGTCGCCTGTTGTAGCCGATCCGCCGCGGCGGCGGCGACTGCCTCCGATGGTGCGGCGGGTCCACCGGCGGTGGCCGCTCCCACCGCACCGACCACCCGGCGCACCATCTCCTCCTCACCGGCGATGACCAGCAACTCCTGGTTGGACAGGTGCCCGACCCGGCCCACCTTGCGCCCCGAGGGGTCGAAGATGCCGATCCGGGCCCCGACGTAGCGCGCCGAGTCGAAGGCCAGGGTGGCCACGTGCCGGCGCCGGCCCGACCGGTCGGGACCGGCGCACATGGTCTCGAGCTCGTCCACCGCCAACCACGACTCGTCGTTGTAGGACAGCACCAGCAGGTCGCAGTCCACTGCGGCCACCACCGACGTCAGCGCGTCCGGCATGGTCCGCTTGGAGTTGAAGGCCGAGCGGGTCGAGGGGTCGCGGGCGTCCACGCGTTTGCGGGCCACGCCGTAGGCCTCCGGCGCGTCCCAGGCCACCAGCGTCTCCCACACGTGGTAGTTGGTGAAGTAGCGGTGCTGGTTGTAGGGCGGGTCGAGGTAGGCCAGGTCGAAGTGCCCGAGGGACGACGCCAGCGTGACGGCGTCGCCGTGGACGGCGCGGCCCGGGCCGTCGAGGAGGTCGGGCACCCGCAGCTCGAGCGGGTTGAACGACCGCGCCGACCACTGCTTGACGTAGGCCATCTGCACGCCGGTGGTCGAGTCCACCCGGTCCGCCGCCTCGAGGAGCGACGTCAGCAGCATCGGGTAGAGAGGCGACCCCGCATAGTCCGACTCGATGCAGTCCCGGGCGGCATCGATCCGCATGGCGTTGTCCGGTTGGAAGTAGCGGGCCTGGCGGCTGAACATTTCCGTGACGTAGCCGTCGGTGCCCCCGAGCGCGTTGAGGCGGGTGACGGCCTCGCCCAGCGCGCCGGCATCGATGGTTGTGGCGTCCGTCTCGACGTAGGTGCGGGCGAAGACGTGGGCGTAGCGGGCGCTGTCGACGGCGGTGACGAGCGCGCCCTGCGCCTTGAGGGCCTGGGCCACCCGGGTGGTGCCGGTGAACAGGTCGAGCGCGGTGCGGGCGCCGCTGGCCGCACCGATGCGGTCGAGGACGGGGATCAGGCGGCGCTTCGAGCCCAGGTACTTGATCATTCGGCGCGCCGGTCCATGCCGGGTCCACCCTACGATGGGCGGCCGTGGCGACCGGGGACCATGGAGAGACTGGGACATCGGGTGCGCCGGCGGAGGGCAGGCGCCGGCATCTGGGACTGGTGTTCGCCCAGGCAATTCCACGCGAGTGGGGAGACATTTTCACTGACCCGAGCTCTCACGATCAGCGCTTCGGGCACGATGTCGATCCCGCGGATCGCTGGCGTGGCCGCCGCACCGACCGCTACTGAGCGCTATCGCGCAGTGTCCGCGGGGAAGGTCCGTTCCCGGCAATCGGTGGCGCCACTCCTGGGGTGGGACACATGGAGGCCCGGCATCCCCGAATCCCAAGACGTACCGCCGGCCGCGGCCCTCCAGTAGCCGCTTCCGGACATTGTCCCTGCGATGGCAACCACGCCCGGCTACGACCCGCAGGCCGCTCACGCGGGGGTGCGCAGGTCTAGACTCAGGCTTGAGGCTTTCGCCCACTGAGCGGAGCCGCATGATGGGAGGCACCAAGATGCTTGCTGAGGTCTTCAGTGAGTGGGGGATCATCCTGATCGTCGCGGTGGTGGTCGTCATCTTTGGTAGCACGCAGCTCCCAAAGCTGGCACGGTCACTGGGGTCGTTGCGTTCAGAATTCAAGAAGGGCCGGGCAGAAGGAGACCAGGACGCCGGTTCGCAAGCAGCCGACGTCGAGGAAAAGGCCTCCGGCAGCTAGTCGGCAGACACGGCACCAAGACTCAGGAGCTGCTGGTTGGATGGCATATACGCCGCCGCAGGCCGGACGATGATGTTCGGGGTTGAGAGCGAAACGAATAAGCCCCAGATCAGCTGCCCTGCGTAGACAGGTAGTCTCGGACCAACCCGGAGTAGTCGACCGCCCACTGCGGCTCAAGTTGAAGCTCCCCAGACTCGATGGAGCCGTCCGCCACGCCCTCGCGGACGAGGCATTCGATCCGCTCATGGTCTGTCATGCCCTCATCGCTACTCGGGAGTCCGCTCGTATGGTACGAACCGGTGCCCGCCCACCTGTAGAGGTAGTAGACGTCTTCAGGGGCGACCTCGGTGAAGTCCCGGGGCGCGCCGATGATCGTTTGGAACCGAGCCTCGATCTCCTGGTCATAGCCGCTGCCCATGTGGCGATAGCCCCCCACCTCGTCGAACAGGCTTCGATGCCACATTGAAGCGACGTGTAGGGGACCCTCCATTAGTTGCAGGATCGCGCCGTTGTCGACTCGGAAAGCGAAAGGGGCCTTGAAGAATCTCTTGCCACTGTCGTAGTGGGTCACCGAGTAACTCAGCCGGTGAGGCAAGGAGATGTCGTCGTCATCCCACACGGCGAGCAGATCGTGCCGGCAGAGCGCCGCCGCGGCGTTCTGCTTCTCGCCGACCGTGCGGAACCGGACCGGCAGGTTGACCACCGTCACTTGGGGGTGGTCATAGCGGAAGATCTGTCGATCGAAGTCGTTCAGGATCAGCAACTCCTTCTCACCAAGGTAATCCTGCAGCAAAAAGGACTGCACCGCCTCCTCGAGCAGATGGCGCGGCCGGCCGTACGTCAGGCAGATGCAGCTGATTGCCGGCAGATCAGCATGTTGGTTCCATCCACTCATCGGATGCTCCTCTCCCCAAACGGAGGATGGCGGGTGGGTCCGGGAGGCCCGCGCTCACATTAGTTTCCGACATTCACGTCGGCCCAGAACTGCAGTCACTTCCGATGACGGGCCGGCTGTTCGGTTTCGCCGTTGTCGCCGTCGGACTTCCCCACGGGTGCCTCTGCCCAACTATTGCTCCGTGAATGGCAGAACTGCGTGAATGCTCTTGTGTCACCTCCACAGATCTGATCCGCCGAGAGTATGATTTCGCATCGGCCAAACACCCGGGGCGAGCGGAGGGGCGAGTCGCCAGATGGGAACAACAGAGCTTCCGTGGGCGCTGAGTTGGATTGTGGACGAACATAATCGTGACACCGGCTTCGCCATGCTGAATGCGCCAATAGACCCCGACGTCCGGGAAGTCTTTGACGAAGTGGCCGCTGGACATCGAATGATTGGGTCTACGAGCTACGGGCAGTTTCCGCTGCACCACGAGGCATACGGAGGAAATGGCGGCGAGGACCCGAGAGAAGGCTGGAAGCGCCCTGAGGTGCTGGCTTGCGAAGCATGGGCCCACTGCTTTCGGGATCCGGACCTTTACCTGCCGCCCGGGAAACCCCGCATGCTGGTCAGCACGTCTGACTTCGTAGAAGTTTCCCGTGTCTGGAAGGTCGGTCACTGCGATAGTCCTCCGGCCAAGCGCTGGGACCTGATCTACGTCTGCTTGCCCGACTGGTTCAACGCGATGACGAAGAACTGGGACCTCGCTCAACCCTGTGCCATTCGACTCGCGAAAGCCGGTGCACGGGTCCTCCTCGTCGGGTGCTCTGCCATGCCCGATGTGCCTCGCCACCCGAACATCGAGACCCGGCCACAGCTCCGATGGAGTGACATGCTCCAAGCCACTGCCCAGTCTCGCCTGGCCCTTTTTCCCAACGGCATGGACGCGTCACCCCGAGCTCTCACGGAGGCGATCGCTCTCGACGTGCCGGTCCTCGTCAATCGCCAGATCCTCGGTGGTTGGAAATACGTTCGACCTGAGACAGGCCGGTTCTTTGACGACGAGGATGACGTAGTCAATGCTTTCTTCGATTGCCTGACTTCCTCTTTCCAACCGCGCCAGTGGTTGCTTGACCACGGCTACGGACGCGATGGCGCGGCCCGTCGGCTGGCCGCTGAACTCCAAGCGTTGGTCGGACCTTCCGAAAGGCAGCTGAACTACGCCCTTCCCACCAGCCAGCCGCCAGACGTCAGGTGACCCCGGCCAGCCCCGGCCCTCTCCCCCCACTACGGGGACTGATCGCTCAGAATCCGCATTGTCCGTCCGCCCTGTTCGAGCATCTCGCGGGTTCGCAGGACGCGAGCGTAAGAGCCGCCGCAGCGCGCAACCGGTGGGCCTCCGACCGTGTGCTCGCAAACCTGGCGACCGACAGCGATCCCTCTGTGCGCCAAGCAGTCGCCGGCAACCCAAACTGCCCATCAGCGGCCATTGTGTCCCTGACCGCTGATGGCGAGGACTCCATCGTCCTCACAGCGGGTAGCAATCCACGCTGTTCCGAAGATCGTCTGATGGAGCTGGCGCTCAGCCGGAGAGTAATGGCGCGTGTCGGCGTCGCGGGCAACCCGCGCTGTCCACCTCCACTCTTGGAAAGGTTCGTGACGGATGAAGACCGGCGAGTGCGGCACTCCGCGCTTCGCAACGCCTCAACCCCTCCCGAGCGGCTCAATTTCCGAGTTGACCGCCATTCCTTCGGGCCGAGACAGCTCCTTGCCCGCAATCCTTCCACTCCTCCCAAGTTGCTCGGCCACCTAGCGAAGGGCGATCTATCACTGATTCGGGCCGCTGTGGCGCGCAACAGCCATGCACCGCCCTGGGTCTTGGCGATGCTGGTCAACGACGAAGACGAAGTTGTCCGAGCCGCGGCCCTCCGGCACCAGTCGGTCCCTCGAGAGCTTCTGCGGGCGGCCGCGACCTCACCCGACCGTGTGGCGCGCCGGGCGTCGGCGTCGAACCCGCTCTGCCCGCCTCCGCTTCTGCGTGCCCTCGCCACCGATGCCTCCCCCGCGGTACGCGCCGCGGCCGCCGTACACCCGCTCCTTCCCGGTGATCTCGCACTGTGGGTCGCCGCCGACGATCGAGCGGAGGTGCGACGGGCGGCGGCTCACAATCCACGCGCTTTGCCTGGGCTGTTGACGAAACTGGCCGCTGATGCCGAAGGATCCGTCCGGGTGGCGGTCGCTTTTCACGCCACCGCTTGGCCAGAACTACTGGCCGGCCTCGCTCACGACGAGCTTGCCGCCGTCCGTTGGGCTGTGGCCCGCAATTCGGCGACCCCTTTCGACGTGCAGTGTGAGCTGCTTGACGACCACGATCCATCCTCGCGGGTGGCCCTCGCGGCTTGGTCGCGCTGGGGCGAGATCCTCACGTTGCTCGAGCACCTCTCTCCTGGGTGAGCGTCTACATCCATAGGGTGGACATTGAGTAGGGCCTCATTGCCGCCCGGCGGCTTGAATACGCCACCTATCATTATGCGATGCCAGAACCTATCCGCCGAAAACCTGTGCGTCGGCCGAAAACGTCATGAAGCCCTCTGCTCCCGATCGCAAGGTCGTCCTTCTGACGGGTGGTTCTGGCCAGATCGGCACCGCGTTCTGCGGGCGCTTCGCCACCACCTATGACATCGTAGCCGTGCGCCACCGCCGACCCCTGAAGGTCGCGACCCAGCTCCAGCAGTTCGTCGACCCCTTTGCGCATGAGGCGGAAGACACCGAAGCGAACAGGGTGTTCGAGATCACGGCCGACCTGCGCGAAGACGCCGAGGTCGCCCGAGTGGTCGAGGTAGCCCTCGCCCGCTTCGGACAGATCGACGTACTCGTGAACACCATCGGAGCATTCGACCGCGGAACCAACCTACTGGGAGCCGCCTTGTCGCGTGCCCCGGACCTCTTCACTCTCAACGCCCTCGTCCCGACGGCAGTTGCGGTGCGGGTCGCCCTCGACTTCTGGCGCCACCACGACCTGGACAATGCGGCGCGCAATCGGGTCGTCGTAAACTTGTCTGCCGCGGCCAGCGTCGATGCCGCCGACCGCACTTGGGGAGCGACCTTCGGCGCCACCAAGGCAGCCCAGAACATGCTGTCCCTGCGTATGGCCGAGGAGCTGCGACCGTTCAACGTGCGGGTGGTCACGGTCGCCCCAGCTCCCGTCCCTGAGATCGTGACGCCCGCACGGGTCGTCTCGGCCATCGGGTCGCTGATCGAAGGCGACGAGACGGGAAGCCTCCTGCTCATGTGGGACGAAGAGGACGAACTGGTGTGATGGCCGAGAACGCCCTCTATTGACGCCCCGGCGTACAGTAGCAATCGTGGATGCCACCAGGCCGCTAAGCGAGATCGTGGACAACCGGCGCTGGCGGAGGCGTCTGAAGCCCTTCCCCCACTTCGTCGTACCGAACCTGTTCGTACCGAGCGTGGCCGAGGAGATCGAGAAAGCGGCGCGCAAAATAATTGACGGTGAGGGGATGGACGTGATCGCCCGATACGACGCCTCTGGGTGGGGATTCCCATCCGACATCGACTGGCCACTTCGCCTCTTCGTGACCGAGGAATGGTGTGACTTGGTCTCGCGCGCGGTGGGCGTGGACACGGTCCCGTACGTGAGCGCGGGTCTCCACCACCACGACGTGGGTGGTGAGAACGGCAGGCCGCATAATGACCTCAACCCCGTGTACTTCGCTGATGTCGACCCTCGCGACGGCATGGTGTCCTTGCGAGGGGATCTGGTAGACCTCAAGTCCGGTCGCCGGCTCCAAGAGAACATGCCAGTCATCCGCCACGTCCGGGCCGTCTCGATTTTGTATTACACGGCCAACCCACCGTGGCACCGCGGCGACGGAGGCCAGACGGGACTCTACGAGCGCCGGTCAGACCGCACCGACCAGCCCGCGGCGACTGTGGCGCCGGTCAACAACACCCTCTTGGCATTCGAGTGCACCCCCAACTCGTTCCACAGCTTCATTTCGAACCGGGTTTCCGAACGTAACTCGGTCACGATGTGGTTGTACCGCTCCGACAGGGCGGCGGTCACGCGCTGGGGTGAGGGAACCCTCGAGCGGTGGCAGGAATCGCCGCCACCCGCCGAGGCAGTTGAGACCTGAGACCGGCCAGCGGCCCCTGTGCCCGTAAGAGACCGTAGGCGATGACCGACGTTGTGCACGTCGAAACCTCTACCGGCACGATAGAAGGAGCCGACGAAGGCGGGGTGAAGGTCTTTAAGGGCATTCCCTATGCCCGACCGCCCCTCGGCGAGCTTCGGTTGCGGTCCCCCCAGCCGCTCGAACCCTGGACGGGGGTCCGGTCCGCCAGTAGGTACGGGTTGTGGGCGTCACAGAACCCGCCTGATTCGACGTGGTGGGGGGAATTCCCCGGCGAGCAGGGCGAGGACTGCCTCACCCTCAACGTGTGGACGCCTGAGCTTGTCGGGGCCCGACCCGTCCTCGTATGGCTCCACGGGGGCGCCTTCCTGCGCGGAAGCGGGGCATCGACCCTCTACCACGGGTTTCGACTGGCGACCCAAGGCGACGTGGTCTTGGTGACGATCAACTACCGGCTCGGGGTGCTCGGGTTCCTCGCCCATCCCGAACTGGCGGACCCCGACGCTGGAGGCGCCATCGGCAACTGGGGCTTGCTCGACCAGGTCGCCGCCCTCCGTTGGGTCTGCGACAACATTGCCGCTTTCGGTGGAGATTCACAGAACGTGACGATCTTCGGCCAATCGGCCGGAGGCATGTCGGTGGCGGCTCTGCTGGCCGTGCCCGCAGCACAGGGGCTGTTCCATCGGGCCATCGTGCAGAGCGGACCACCCAGGGCCATGCCAGCGGAACGAGCCGCTGAGATGGCCGCCAAGCTGCTGGGTGAGCTGGACGTCGCAGCAGTCGCCGATCTGCGCCGGGTGCCGGTCACCGCCCTGCTCAAGGCGGAGGCGTCACTGTACGCTCAGCGCCCGCGTACTCCACTCACGCTGACCCCGGTCGTGGACGGTGCGGTGCTGCAAGCCGATCCGCTGAACGCCATCGCCGCCGGGGCTGCGGCTGACGTGCCGCTCCTGATTGGGACCAACCGCGACGAGTTCAAGCTGTTCATAGCGCGTCACCCCGGCAGCAGCCAGCCCGACGAAGAGGCGCTTCGCCGGCGCATCGAGCGGATCTTCCGCGCAGCCGACGTACACCTCGACGCGCTCGAGACGATCGAGAGCTATCGCGCCATCCGCGATCGGCAGGGCCAATCGATCGATCCCCGCGAGCTGTGGTCAGCGATCGAGAGCGACCGCTTGTTCCGCGTGGCCTCGATCCGTGCCGCCGAGGCGCACGCGGGGCACCAGCCCCAAACCTACAATTACCTGTTCACATGGGAGTCGCGGGCGATGCGCGGTGCGCTCGGGGCCTGTCATGCCCTGGAGCTGCCCTTCGTCTTCGGCACGCTTCGCTTGCCCGGCGTCGACCGGTTCGTTGGCGCCTGTCCGGCAGCCGACGGGCTGAGCGGGCAGATGATGGACGTCTGGTCGACGTTTGCACGAACCGGCGACCCTGGTTGGCCGGCATACGACGTCGCACGTCGGGCGACGATGGTGTTCGGCGTCGAGAGCAGAGTGAAAGATGCGCCGCTCGAAGAGGAACGCGCGCTCTGGGACGGGGCCTAGCCGCAACACCCTCGAAGTAACGATCGGCTTAGGTGGGCGTTACCTCAGGGAACCGGATGAACTCGTCGATGATGAGCATCCCGAGGTCCTCCTCGGAAAGGGCGTGGTCAGGACCGGCAAGGCGCCCCCGGACCACCAACTCGTCGACGAACATCTCCAGTATCGTCTCTGTGTTGAGGGCGTCAGCCGAATCCGTACGCGCATGGCATTCCGCCTCGTCGGCAAAGCAGTAAGCCTTCCAGGAGAGCGACAGACGAAGCTCCTCGCGCGAATAGACCGCGACCGTTTCGAGCTGGCCGGGAGCTCCGCAGCGCAAGAACCATTGTCCTTTCCCCTTGGGCACCAGGCGGGTGTTGGCGTCGATCTGACCGATGGCGTCGTCACAACCGGGCACGAGCTCGACACCGTGGAAAATCGAGTCGCTATCAAGGACCAGCGCGGTGTTGAGGGTTGCTTCATAGCGCGCGGGCGGGTGGTCGATTCCGTCTGGATAACAAAGAAATGCCCCTCCCTCCTCACTGCCCAACAAGTGGGTGATCCCGGTAGCGATCCTCACTCGCCAGGGCTCGAACAAGCCCGAGAGGTGCATCGCGCACAGAAGCCAATTCGGCAGAAAGTCACGGTGCGCTCCCCGGAACTCGGGGGTGTCGGTATGCATCCCCAGCTCTTGCCCTGGCAGCATTACGTTGGCGTAGACGTTCCACGGCACGACCAGGTCGCGCCCGAACAGACGGTGTGCGGCCTCGGCCAGACACTGGTTGGCCAGGTACTCTTCGGCGCCGGAGGCGTAGACTTCGTGCCCGTCTTGCAGGGTCTCCCTGAAGTACTTGTGCCTAGCCGACAGCAGCGAATCGTCCGTCGCCCCTCTAAGACCGCCCTGGCGTAGGAAGTTCAACTGGGAGTCTTCCCGTGGGCGGAGACCGGGGGCGAATGGGGGCCGCTTGGGGGTCCGGGGGTTGACCGCCGCATCAGGGTCGCCGACGGTGGCTGCCAGGCGAGCGCGCCGGCGTCGCCGTCTGTTGGTACCGGAGGGAGTGAAGACCGGAAACCGCTCGCAAGTGGCAATCAGCCGAGCCGCCGCGTCGGGGCTCACGACGGGCCCTACTGCCAGCACCTCGGCCACAGCCATAAATCCTACCTCCGATGCGCGTTCTGATCGTTTCGATGACTGCCTTACTCACCTGTATAAGGAGCAACGGGACGAAGGGTCTCGGCCAGCGAGCCGCTGATGCAGGGAAACAGACGGCCCTCTCCTTATGAAGTGGGAAGTAGAAGGACGAAGCGGCGTGATCGCCGAGAAAGGCCCTCTATACAGCGATGACCCGGCGTTACTGTTAGGACCGTGGGTGCCGCCGGGCCGTACGTGAAGATGGGGTCG
>DATNLP010000230.1:0-4124 GCA_035602795.1 Acidimicrobiales bacterium
AGCTAGACGAGCCTGCTTCGGGGGGATCGGATTGGGCGGGGGCGGGGCCGCGCGCGCTCCAGGGGTTCGCGGGGTTCTAGGGCTCGTTCCCCCGGCCCGTTCCCGCCAGGACGCCCCTGATGGCGGGCAGCGTCTCGTCGAGTTCCCACTCGATTTCGGTGCCGAGGAGCTGCACCAGTTCGTGGAGCCCGGCGTCGAAGTCCTCTCCCTGGTCGAGCTCGGACCTCCGAGCGCCCCGCGACATCCTCTCGAGCCGGTCGATCAGTCGGCGGCGCTTGGGTCCGGTGCGCAGGTACATCGACGCCACCCGCCGAAGGCCTCCCTCGGTGGACATGAACCGTGTCACTTCCGTCAGGGCTGCCTCGCGCGCCGACACGTGGCGAAGGGTGCGCACGACCAGGTCGTCATACTCGGCCCGCTCGGCGACCGAACCTCCTCGTGTCGCGTGCAGCCGGGTGAACAGCCGTCGCAACTCGAGGTCTTCGTCCTCTAGGACGTCAACGGCCCTGTCGCGCCCGTTCAGAACCGTCATCGTTCAGATCCCTGACTCGACGGTGTCGCTCGAGCGAAAGCGCGTCGGGGCAGCCGGCCGATGGCGGGACGCCCAGCCATCCACGAACGCGCCGCAGATGACGAGAATCAGCCCGGTGCCGATGCTGTACCCAACCTCGTTCTCCAGAAGGCCGAGATGCGAGGTGGCCACGAAGTAGCCACTGCTCGAGGTGAAGACCACCGGCCACGCCAATGGGCCGATGGCGAACCACGCGCCGCACACCATCAAGAGCGTCCCGGCCGTGGCCAGGCTGAATCGTCCCTTGCCGACCGTGATGCCGCGCGATTCGGCCACGATCATGAGGCCCAGCAGGACTCCGACCACACCCGGCACCAAAGCCAGGAAGGCGTGCGGCAGGCTCCAGTGCCAGGCGTCCGATCCGTCGGCGCTGTAGCCGAACAGCGGGCCTACGTAAGGAACGACGCCTCCCCACGCGGAGGCCAGCAGCGCGATGACGCCAGCCAGCGCCAAGCCGACCCGTCCCAGCCGAACCCGTGTGCCCGGTCGGGCGCTGGTCGACCGGGTGTTCGTCGACCCGGCGTCGGTCGTGTCGGTGACGACAAGGTCGTCTCGGTCATCTTGGACGAACGTGCTCGTTGACATGGTCGCCTCCGTGTGTGCGTATTCCACTCCGCACCTCAAGAATTACCCCTTCGCACGGCAAGGAAACGACGCCCAGCTGACCAGGCAGCATGCGGGTGTAATTCGAGCAAACGGTCGAACGGAACCTGAGTGAACGGACTCAGTGCCCGAAGTGGCGCCGCCTCGTCAAACGGGCAGAAAGGCGTCGGCCGCCGCGCCCAGCGGAGCGGTGGCCTGTCGAGCGGGCTGTGCCGACCAACACGAGAGAGCCGAAGATGGCGGTGTTCTTGAGAAATTGGCTCACCTCGCGAGCTCGATCCTCGTCATCGACCTCGGCCCAGAAACGGTGATCGGCATAGGTCGTCGGTAGCAAGGATCCAGCGAGGACCAGCGCGGCGACGCGTTGCAGCCTGCCGGCGGCCAGGAGAGCACCGGCGGCGCACTGCACGGCACCGTTGATGCGGACAGCGGTGGCCGGATCCTTGGGGACGAAATCAAACCTGGACGACAGCGGGGCGATCACGGCGTCCGCGGCCTTCACTTTGCCCTCCGGCCGTCGCAACGAGTCCCAACCGCTGTGGATGAAGACCGGCGCCAACAGTGCTGCCGCCCGGCTCGATGTGGTCATGCGTACGTGCATACCCCGGTTCTCCCGATGGCACGCATGTCGGACGTTGTACGTTCGGTGTCGCGCGTCGGATGTTGCAGGCGGCCGGGCAGCGGGTCGTTAATGAAGGGGGACGACCCGCTGCCACGTGCCGCGGACTGATTCGAACTACTTCCGGAAGGCGTCCTTGACCTTCTCACCGGCTTGCTTCAGATCTGCCACGGCGCGCTCGGCCTTGCCCTCACCTTGCAGGTGCGGGTCGTCCTTGACGCGGCCGGCGACTTCCTTGGCGGCGCCCTTGGCTCTGTCCGCCGCGTTCTTCGTCTTCTTGGTCAGTGACATGCGTGTGCGTGTCCTTTCAACTCGAAGGCTTGCCTCATACCCGAGAACACCGATCCGAACCGGAACAGGTGTGCGACGTGCGACGGAGTTTTCCTCTGGCATCAACGGGTATGCCCCGTGGTGGACGGGCGGGAAGCAAACGGGCGGGAAGCAAACGGGCGGGAAGCAAATCCGAAGCAAGCCTGAACCACCGAGAGGAGATGACCACGTGCCGCAAGCGTCATGGAGTGCGAAGCGGGAACGACAGTACGAGCACATCAAGCAGGGTTTGACCGAACGCGGTGACTCGGTCAGCGAGGCCGAGGAGATCGCCGCCCGGACGGTGAACAAGGAGCGGGCGCGAGCCGGCGAGAGCCGGGAGTCCAGCCGGACGTCGACGGAGGACATTTCGTCGGGTCGACGCGGAGGTCTCCGTTCCCATCGCGGCGCCGGGGGCCGCACCAGGGACCAGCTGTACGAGGAGGCCCGCCGGAAGGGCATCGAGGGCCGCTCCAAGATGAGCAAGGCGCAACTGGAGCGCGCCGTCGGTCGCTGAGCTGGAGGGCCCGACGGTGGGCGCTGGGGCCGCGCCGGACCCGCCCTCCGTCGGCTGCATCCGTAGCCGGGAACCCGCTTGGCGCGGGAGCCGGCGGCGGCGGAGTCGGCGCACGGCCGAACCAAGGCTGCCCGCCCCCGGCACCCCACCACCGGCCGACTGAGGGCGGGCCAACTTGCCCTTTGGCTACCCCCGGTGTGCCCGCCCCCCGGCACCGGGCGAGCTCTTGGCCAACATCAATCCTGTGACACCCTCCATTGCAGACCGCGGACCCGCGGGCCGGTCCGACGATCCGGTGCGCTGTCATTTGTCATGTCACGGCGTTGCAACAGCTTCAGTGCATGATTTCGGCACGCACGTCGTGAGTTGTGCGCGGTAGATCGAGGAGGTCAGCAGGCGTAGATGTCCCTAGGCGGCCCCGATGGCGACGGGGTGGGGCTGAAAGCCGGTTGAGCTTCCGGCACCGGGTGGCATGCGGAGGGCCGGGTGGCCCGCCGCATGCCACCACACGGTGTGCCAGTGGCAGGGGGGTGGCTCCCCGACTCCTCCTCCCGTCACCGCGGGCATCCCTCGGCAAGCCCCAGACCGGCCCCCGCGGAGCATCCGCGGGGGCCGTCGGGGCCCCCGCTACCCTTGATGCTCAGGGGTTGGCCCGGGGCCGTGGTCCGGCCGAATCGGGCCTGTTCGAGCGCGTTGACGTTCGTGAGCCGCGTCTGGTAATGTAACCATCCCGTCGGAACGGCCTCCCCTGGCCCTCCGGCATCCGAAGGAGACTCTCCGGCGAAGGAATTCGTCCGGAACAGTCCTTCGGGACACCCGGCACCAACACCGGCTTAGGCAGGTGTGTGCCCGGTCGCTCCTTGAAAACGGAATAGTGAGAGCCAAAAGCCGGTGCGGGCAATTCATTCCGCTCCGGTCCGCCGGAAACGAATGGGTTGTACGTCAATTAACGCAGTAACACGGGCTTTTCTCGGGTCCCTTCTGGGGCCCTCGAAGGTCCGTGGTTGCCATGGTTCGAGTCAATACATGGCGACTCTCTGATTCTTGGTTCGGACGAGCCGGCCCTTTGGGCTGGAGCGGACGGCCGGAGTCTCGATGGAGAGTTTGATCCTGGCTCAGGATGAACGCTGGCGGCGTGCCTAACACATGCAAGTCGAACGCGCTCCATTCGGTAGCAATACTGATGAAGAGTGAGTGGCGAACGGGTGAGTAACACATGAGCAACCTGCCCCGAAGACCGGGACAACACCGGGAAACCGGTGCTAATACCGGATATCCCTATCGGACCGCATGATCTGATAAGGAAATGGATTCCGCTTCGGGAGGGGCTCGTGGCCTATCAGCTAGTTGGTGGAGTAACGGCCCACCAAGGCATCGACGGGTAGCTGGTCTGAGAGGACGATCAGCCACACTGGGACTGAGACACGGCCCAGACTCCTACGGGAGGCAGCAGTGGGGAATCTTGCGCAATGGGCGAAAGCCTGACGCAGCAACGCCGCGTGGAG
>DATNLP010000270.1:0-11430 GCA_035602795.1 Acidimicrobiales bacterium
CATGTTCAAGGCAGAGCCACCCAACTGCGTCAAGGGAATGCTCTCTGCTTCGTACAAGTTGCGGATGCCTCGCTCCAGTCGATCGATGTCTTCCTCCTGGTATTCCCGACCATGCTCCAACTTGTCGAAGTACCCCACGGAGGTCGGGCCCTGCACGATGTAGTCGAGGTTGAGCGAGCCGAATCCCACGACGTCGACAATTGGAGAGTGATCGTCGGGATGGAGAAAGTCCGCTAGAGGCACAGTTGCATCGTAGGACCGAATGCAGGCACGTACGGCCTAGAAGGAGAAGGGGTTCGGCGCTCCACCGATGACTTGATGCCGATTCGAAAAAGGGTGCCGGCCGGCGAATGCGACCATCTGGGCTACGAACTGCCCTCTTGGTCGGCTGCAGCCTGGTGCGCTGCGTTTTCAAGTGCTTGCGCATTGAGGGAGAGATTCTCTACTGCGGTGGAACATTCTTCGTCGTCCGATGCCTCGCCGAATTGATCCGAGGCGGTCCCAGCCTGCTTGTCGTAACTGATGGTCAGCGTGGATGTCGATTGCGATGAGACGCCAGATCCCGAACCGCTGTCAGCCCCATATATGGTCACCTGATAGGCGTTAGAGGTCGCAGACTGGCTCACCAACGAGATCGCCGGGAACTCGCCTGAGCCGGCCTTTCTTGTCGCCAGCTCCAGTACGGATGGAGGAACCTCGACCAGTGGCGCACTGTTGTAGCGCTCCAGCATCCCGCATGACCCGTTGGGATAGTTGAGTTGCTGCGCCGTCCCGAGTCCCCATCGGAACCGTGTCCCCACCGATCGAAGCGACACCAGGTGTTGGCGAATCGTCGATTCGAAGTCAGGAAAAAGGACGGCACCGAACGTTGCGTTGCCGACTAGATACGTTGGGGAGATCTCATGGACGATCCGTAGCGTTTAGGTGATTCGAGGATTGTGCACCGCTCGTTTGTCGGCCTCAACTCGTCGGCGGTATGTAACTAATCGCGCCCGACATAATCATGCGTAAGATCTCGAACCAAGCAAGGGCGACAGTAGCCGCCGCGAACTCGAGTGCAACCGCGGAAAAGTTTGGCGCTGTCGACGTATGTGCAGCATCATTCCGAACCTTCCGCAGTTCCTCAAGCTCTCCGAGAATATGTTGAGGAAGTTGCCGGAAACCGAAATTCTCAGCGATTGTGGGCATCATCACTTGGGTAGCCAATTTCACATCGAATCGTTCGGCCAATTTCTCGCTGAGCGCCCCACTGGCCACGCCACGTGCAAAGTACTCCTTTATAGCCTCCCGAATCGCACCCTCGACTGCGCTATGGGCAAGGACCGCGGCTTGCCCAAGAGGCTCATTAGCTATAAATAGTTCACAAGCAAGCATGAACAGTCCGCCTGGCTGTGAGTAGATCTCCGTGGGAACGAACATGACTTGCATCAGCATGTCCGGTGCCTCCGCAGATTGCTCAATGTCAGCTAAAGCGATCAGTCCATAGCGCGCCGGCAGGTGTCGAGAACCAGGATGATGTAGATCGGTAACCTCGATTGGTCGATAACCGTTTGCAGTTGAGTACTGGCGACTCACTACCGATACGTCAGACGGAAGTCCTGCCGCCGTAAGGTCGACGAGTACTTGATCGCCGGGATTGAGCTCAACGTTGAACGTCAGGTTCGCTGCTCCTCCGAGGCCTAGCACCAAGACGGGCACTTGATTCTGGAATGCAAATTTTAGGGATTGCCATACGTCAATTGACCGACTGCAACCTTCACACAGTTGTCGGTTGCCCAAGAAATAGTCCATCCACATCTTCAAGGTGATGGGGTAAGGCCTGCCGCAAGATTCTTGGTGACAGGCAAGTATTGGGCCAGTTGGTGAAGGTTGTTCCACAACGAAGCGCACACTGGGCCAAGTGTCGAAGATCATCTCACTTCAAAGACTAAGCCTCCGGCCGTCCGTTACCGCCCTGGGTCTCTTTGTCTTCGCCGCTCGGATTGTCGATACTCGCTAGAAGCTCAGGTCCCAGGCGACAGTGCGGGAACGCGTCGTCCCTTTAGATCCAACCCGTGTCGTCAAACGGAGTCCCGCCAGTTGCCCAACAACGTCCTTGTCCGGGGCGGCTACTGCATCGCATAAGAGTCTCCTCACCGTGGACGAGGTCAGGGGTGGCACTCCCCGCGCTAAATGGCCTCACAGATGACTCCAGTTCGGTAGCGCCTGAGCACACGTCTCGCCCGATCTCGGCGAACCTCTTTGAGCAGGACGGACGCTATAGCTGCGGCAGGGCAAACACGGCACCGCCAGTCCTATGCCACGCCAAACCACAAAGATGCAGCGTGTCGCCGGTGTGGCGCGGGCGCACCTGCGTACCGCTGCATCGGGCAGTTTTGATCACCCGTCGCGAAATTCGTCCATAAACCCTGTGGATAACTGGGCTCGTGGACGCGAAAGTCCAGCAAAAACTGGACTCTCTTGGGGATCCGACCAAATGAATGGTGGAGGTGAAGGGACTCGAACCCTCGGCCTCTACATTGCGAACGTAGCGCTCTACCAGCTGAGCTACACCCCCGGCAGCATCGAGATTAGTCGGCGACCCGGAGCCCCTCGGAGCGGATCGATCCGCCAAACATGCTGATCAGAGGGCGGCGGCCTGGCGCTCGAACCGCTCGTCGTCGTCCCAGGCGCCGGGGTAACCGGCGGTGGCGGGTTCGACGGCGCGGGGCGCGTCGGCCGACCGGGCGCGGCGGGCACCCTGTTGGGCCTCGATCTCGCGCGCGTAGGCCATCAGCCCAACGAGACCGAGGGCGGCCAGCCCGCTCAGGCCCGTGAAGATCCAGGCCAGGTGCATTCCCGGGAAAATGCCGATGAGGCCCGTCGAGATCGCCACCCCACAGAGACAGCGCAGAAACGTCGTGCAGCGACGCCGCGCCTGCTCGCGGCGGTAGGCAGGCAAATTGGAACCCACCTCGGGCAGACAGGCCGGCTCGGGCCGGTCGAGCACTCCTACCCGCTCGTAGTGGATGCCATCGCTGTCGTCGACGTCAGCCACCGTCTCGTCCTGAGTGGCCCGTAGCAGTACCAACTTCGGCCTCGAGGCGTCCGCAACGGCCGGTACGGACGGCGCGGGACCTCCGCCGGGGGACGCGGTGTGCAGGCGGTATGCCGGCGCCACTGTCTTGGGACCGGCGTGCTCGAGTAATTGGAGCTGATGATGGAAGTGGTCGATGGACCCGACGCCTTGGCGCTCGCTGAATTTTCGCCACGCACTCGGTGCCAGTACCGCCATCCACAACAGCGCTACGAGGACCAGCAGGATCAAAATCGTCACTCCCCCGACGACCTACCTTCGCTCTGTCCGAAAAGCCTATTGAACTGGCCTTTCGAAGTGGTGGATGGTTGGGGAAATGCGCAGCGCCGACCTCGTCGACACTTCTCCTTTGCGCTCGTTTGTACCGCGCACTGCCGCGCCGAATCAAGACCCAAGTTGGAGCCCTGCTCACAGGTTCTCGACCCGCGTCAGATGGCGCGACTCCACCACCGGCCGTCTGTGCAACCGACCGTCACCGGCACCCCGAAGCAGGTCGAGACGCCATCAGACGTGATGACGTCGGCCAGCGGACCGGCGGCCATGAGTCGGCCCGACCGCACCAGACCGCCGTGGGTGAAACCTGGAGGGATCTCCTCGCAGTGATGCGTCACCAGCACCAGGGGCGGGCTGGACGGGTCAGCCGCCAGCAGCGCCAGCAGCAGAATGAGCCGCTCGCGGGCGCCCAGATCCAGCCCCGCGAAGGGCTCGTCGAGCAGGAGCAACTCCGGATCGCCCATCAACGCCCGCGCCAGCAGGACCTGCTGGCGCTCTCCCTCCGAGATGACGCCGAAGGAGCGGTCGCCGAGGTCGCCCACCCCATTGCGTCGCAGGAGCCGGTCGGCCTTGGCCCAGTCCTCGTCCGAGTAGTGGTTCCACCAGGTCTCGAGCGCGCCGTAGCGGCCGCTGGCGACCACGTCGCGTGCGGGCACGTCGGTACGCAGCTGCCGGGTCACGGCGCCGCTGACCAATGCCACCCGGGGCCGAAGCGTGCGCACGTCGACGAGGCCGAGACGGGCGCCGAGG
The DNA here is from genome assembly GCA_035602795.1 of Acidimicrobiales bacterium. Lineage (GTDB taxonomy): Bacteria > Actinomycetota > Acidimicrobiia > Acidimicrobiales > RAAP-2 > Bog-473. The sequence continues at coordinate 4,100 of DATNLP010000270.1, forward strand.
ATCTCGACCGTGCCCGAGGTCGGCCAGAGGCGGGCGGCGGCCACCTGGAGCAATGTCGTCTTCCCCGATCCGTTCGGACCGAGCACGACCCAGCGGTCCCCCGCGTCGACCCACCAGTCGACACCCGCCAGCACCGGCACACCGTCCCGTCGGATGGTGACGCTGCTGAGCGCTAGGGCGGGCGAGGCGCGCTCCGGCCTGCTCACCCCCCGGGCGACTCGATGCGGCGCGTGATGCGGCCGATCAGGCCCGAACAGCACTGGACCCACGTTCGCTCACCGGCCAGCCAGAGCCAGATCTCCCGCTGGTAGCCGGAGACGATGCGGCCAAATTCCTCCCGGCTGAAACCGGACGAAGTCAGGAAGCGCCAGCGCGACCACAGCCAGTCGGCCACGCCGTCGTCGCCGGTCAGGACGGCCTTCAGCTCGGCACCCTCGAGAACCTGAGCCAGCCAGACTTCGGCCCGGGCCACCGGCTCGTCCGGGACGTGCAGGACGGGAGCGGCGGTCACGCTCAATGGCGGATGTAGACCGGCTGCCGGTCCGTGCCGTCGTAGGCCCGCACGTGCTCCTCGAAGTCGATGAAGAGCGGCGCGTCGGGATCGAGCTTCCGCCGCAACGAACGGTCCGCGATCTTCTTGTCCAGGGCGTCGAGGCGGAGCAGGGCAGCCGGATCGTCGAGACCCCGCACGTCGAGCTTGGAGCGGGCGGCTTGGAAGGCCAACCGGCCCCGCTCGGTCCGGATGATGACGCTCGTCCAGCCGTTCATGGAGCCGACGCTGCCCACGGAGATGTCCGCCGAGCGCCCCAAGAAGTCGGCGCACTCGTCACAGCCCTTCAGAGCGGCCCCGTGGAAGTCCTTGACGGGTTCGTCGACGGCCAGCTCGCCGTCCCGGTATTCGACGATCATCCGCCCTCGGATGACGTCCATCTTCGAGACGCGGTCGAGGTCGACCCCGCGCTTGTCGCGCAGCTCCCTCAGCGTCAACGCCTCGTAGTCGAAGTTCTTGGTGCACATCAGCGCAATGGTCAACACCACCGCATCGACCCGATGCGCGCCGGTGGGCCAGCGACGTGCCTGCATGGCCCGCAATCCCTGCACCTCGCACGGCGTGCCGACCACGGCGATGCGCGGCTTGGGCGGCAGCGCGTAACGCGAGAGATCGAGCTCGGCCAAGGCCATGGTCTGGTTGTAGAAGCTGCCCGACGCGGCGCGGACCTCTTCCGGTGTCGTAGCGATCGTGGCCACGCCCTTCCACTGCTCGTCGGGGTCGGAACTGGGCTTGGACACGAGCGCGCCGTCGATCTCCCCGGCGGCCAGGAGGCCGATGAGGAGCGCGCTGACCGCACCGCCGTCCTGCACGTCGTCGTAGAGAGCACTGGCCCGCACGGCGAACGTGTCGACCACCGCGCCGAGGCCGTCCGCCGGGGGGCCGCCGCTGATCTTCCAGTACGTGTCGGACGAGTCCGAGCGGACCTGCGCCGCGACCACCTCGGCGTCCTCCTCCGTCGAGACCGTCGACGGAGGCCACAGCGCCTCGTAGCGAAGCCCGCCCCGGGGGCAGAAGTCCCAGCACAGTGAGCAGCCGGTGCACATCTTGACCAGTTCGGGCAGGTCGGTGTCCTCGTCGATGCCGATGGAGTTCGACGGGCAGACGGCGACGCAGGTGCCGCACTGGATGCACCGGTTGGCATCGATAACCCCAGCCTCGAGCTCCCAGAACCACACCTTGCCCGGGGGCTCGGGAATCCCGTTCATCTGCTCTCTGAGGCGATAGCGCTTCACGGCGCCACCGCCTCGGCCGCGCCCACCAGGGTCGAGCGCAGCTCGTCGGGCGCCGTGCGCCGCGCCCAGAGGTAGAAGGGCTCCCCCGGGCGGTGCTCGTCCCGGTAGCGGGTGACGATGCGCAAGAGGGCGCCGGGCACTCGGTCCACGGGCATCGCACCCTCGACCCAGTCGATGAACGCCGCATCGGGCCCGAGCGAGCCGCCCAGGCCGATGTCGACCGCTTCCTCGATGTGCTCGTCGACGTGTGCAATGTCACCCCGGAAGCCGATGTCGGCGATCTGCGGCTGCGCGCACGACGCCGAGCAGCCCGAGAAGTGCATGCGGATGACGCCCGCATCGCGCTGATCGCCCTCAGACAACTGGGCGTCGAGCGCCCGGGCCCACTTCACGGCGCGCTCCTTGGTCTCGACCACGGCGAAGCGGCAGAACTCGGAGCCGGTGCACGCCACGACGCCGCGCTCGAAGGGCCCGGGGAACGGCGAGTAGGTCTGCATGAGGGGCTCGGCCAGGAGCTCGTCCAGCCGGTCCTCGGAGACGCCCGAGACGATGAAGTTCTGATCCGTGCCGATGCGCACGTCGCCGTCGCCGTAGGTCTCGGCCAGGCGGGCCAGCTCCACCAGTTCTATACCGTGCATCCGTCCCACCGGGACGGAGCAGCCCACATAGACGAGGCCGGCCTGCTTCTGGGGATGGACGCCCACGTGGTCACCCCGGAAACGGCTGGTCAGCTCACGCCCCGCCGGCTCGAGCGTGAAATTGGTCCGCTCATCCAGCGCGGCGCGGAACGCCTCGGGGCCCAGCTCTTGCACCAGGTAGCGCATGCGGGCCAGCCCGCGATTCTCGCGGTTGCCGAGCTCGCCGAAGAGCTGGGCCACGCCGCGGCACAGCTCGACCGCCTGGTCCGGGCGGATGAAGAGGTCGATGTCGGACGCCATGCGCTCCCCGTCCGACAGCCCGCCACCGACCAGCACGTTGAAACCCACCGCACCATCGGATTGCTCGGCCGGCCAGAGTCCGACGTCGTTGATCTCGACCCGCGCGCAGTCCTCGGTGCAGCCCGTGACGGCGACCTTCCACTTGCGCGGCAGGTTCGCGTACTCGCGGTTGCCCGTGAAGAAGGCAGAGATGGCCTGCGCCACCGGGAACGCTTCCACGAGCTCCCCGGCGTCGATGCCCGACACGGGACAGGCGCACACATTGCGGGCGGAGTCCCCGCAGGCTTGCACCGTGGTGAGCCCGACCTCCCAGAAACGCTGCCAAATCCGCGGCACGTCCGCGATGCGGATCCAGTGCAGTTGAATGTCCTGCCGCGTCGTGAGGTCGACATAGCGATTGCCGAAGACGGGGCTGTCGTCCGGTCCCTCGGCGAACGCGTCGGCGGCCACGCCGATTTCGCGCACCTGGGCCGCCGTCATGACGCCCCCCGGCACCTTGATCCTCATCATGAAGGCGTCGCCACCCTGGCGTTGCGGATACATGCCGACCCACTTGAGCCGCTCCTGCTCGCCGGGTACCTGGTTGATCGACGCCGGTCCTTGCTTCGAATAGATGTCGATGACCGCCTGCGCCACCTCGAAGGGGTGGCGCGCCAGCTTCATTTGCTCGACGCTGTTCAGCTCTCCGATGTTGCGATAGGGGCGGATGAACTTGAGCCCACGGTCCCGGCGACCCCGGAACTCCATCCCATAAGGATTGTCGAGGTCACGCGGCACTATATGTGCAGACCGCACTCGGACTTGTCGAGACCCGACCAGCGCCCGGCGCGCGGGTCATCGCCTTCGGCCACAGGCCGAGTTGTCGGCGCGCAGCCGATGGAGCGGTACCCCCGCGGGATGAGCGGGTGCACCGGTAGATCGTGGTCGGCGAGATAGGACGTAATGTCATTCTCGGTCCATGTGGCCAGCGGGTTTACCTTGACCAGCCCGAATGTGGCGTCCCAGCTGACAATTGGCGCCTCGGCTCGCGTCGGGCCGTCGGAGCGCTTGAGCGAGGTGAGCCAAGCCTGCTTGCCGGCGAGGGCGCGCCGCAACGGCTCCACCTTGCGGAATTGGCAGCATTGCTCAGTGCCGCAGGGGTGGGCCGCCGCCTCGGGCCCGGGCTTGGTCACGGTGAGGTTCAGCCGGTAACGGGCCCGCACCTGCTCCACGAAGTCCAGGGTCTCGGGGAAGTGCGCCTCCGTGTCGAGGAAAACGACTTCTATGCCGGGGACAACCCGGGTGACCAGGTCAATCAGCACAATGTCCTCGAAGGAGGCGGCCAGCACGACCGACTCGCCGAACGTCTCGAAGGCCCAGCGGATGACCGCACTGGCCGGAGCCGTCTCGAATCTCTTGCTGACCAGGGCGAGTTCCTCGGTGCTCACGTCGCTCACATTGGTGTCGGTCACGATCTTCACCTTCTCCCTGGAGGCTGCCGGACCGTCCCGGGGCCCCGCCGCCGGCGCTTGACGCTCGTCCGAATACAAGCGTTAGTATACATGACCAAACTAGTCATGATTTGAAGAGGTCCCGAATGGAAACCGCTTCCGCCCTTGTCTCCCCCCTGGCCAATACTGTCGTCTCGCCCGGCCCCGAGGGGGTCGGGGCGTCCGTAACCGCCCTGGTCAGGCCGGTCGAGCACCCGCTGGGCCACCTCGACCAGCTCGAGTCGCTCGCCATCTTCATCATCCGGGAGGTGGCCGCCGAGTCGGAGCGCCCGGTCCTCCTGTTCAGCGGGGGGAAGGACTCGGCCGTCCTGCTCCACATCGCCTCGAAGGCCTTCCGACCAGGGCGTATGCCCTTCCCTGTGCTCCACGTGGACACCGGCCACAACTTCCCCGAGGTGCTGGCCTACCGGGACGCGCAGGTGGAAGCCGAGGGGGCCCGCCTCCTGGTGGCCAAGGTGCAGGACTCCATCGACCAAGGCCGGGTGGCCGACCCCGGGGCTGGAGGGTCACGCAACCGGTTGCAGACGACCACGCTCCTCGACGCCATCAACGCCAACCAGTTCGACGCCGCCTTCGGCGGGGCGCGCCGCGACGAGGACAAGGCCCGGGCCAAGGAGCGCGTCCTGTCGTTCCGCGACTCGTTCGGGCAGTGGGATCCCAAGCGTCAGCGCCCCGAGCTGTGGCAGCTGTACCAGGGCACGGTGCGGCCGGGTGAGCACCTGCGCGCCTTCCCGTTGTCGGACTGGACCGAGCTCGACATCTGGCAGTACATCCGCCGCGAGTACATCGAGCTGCCCTCCATCTACTACGCGCACGAGCGCGAGGTGGTGGAACGCGACGGCATGCTGCTCGCCCTGAGCGAGTGGGTCACGCCGCAGCAAGGCGAGGAGTCGCGCAAGGAAGCGGTGCGCTTCCGCACCGTCGGCGACGCCACATGCACGGGCGCCGTGCGGTCGACGGCCGAGACGGTCGAGGAGATCATCCGGGAGATCAGCTCGTCGCGCATCTCCGAGCGGGGCGCCACCAGGGCCGACGACCGCTTCTCGGAGACGGCGATGGAAGACCGCAAGCGCGAGGGGTACTTCTAGAGCCATGACCACCATGCCCGGCTCGCCGCCGGCCGGCGGCACCGAGCTCGGCGTGGACGCCATGGACCTGCTGCGCTTTGCCACGATCGGCTCGGTGGACGACGGCAAGAGCACCCTCATCGGCCGGCTGCTCTTCGACACCCGCCAGCTCTTCGACGACCAGCTGACCGCCATTGAAACGGCGTCCGAGCGCCGCGGCCTGGGCGAGGTCGACCTCTCGTTCGTCACCGACGGCCTGCGGGCCGAGCGCGAACAGGGCATCACGATCGACGTGGCGTACCGCTACGCCGCCACCCCGCATCGGAAGTTCGTCATCGCCGACTGTCCGGGCCACGTTCAGTACACGCGCAATATGGCGACCGGCGCATCGACGGCCGACCTGGCCCTCGTCCTGGTCGACGCCACGGCGGGTCTGCGAGAACAGTCACGGCGCCACATCTGCATCGCCGCGCTCCTGGGCGTCGACCAGCTCGTCGTCTGCGCCAACAAAATGGACCTGGTCGACTGGGACCGCTCGGCCTACCAGCACATCGTCGACGCCATGGAAGCCCTGGCGCACCGGCTCGGGATCTCGTCGTGCACGGTGATCCCCGTTTCGGCGCTGCACGGCGACAACGTGGTGACCCGCTCGGACGCCGCCCCCTGGTATGACGGGCCGACGGTGCTCGACGCGCTGGAGTCGGCCCAGGCCGGCGGATGGGCCGCCCAGAACGGGACCCCCGGCGGCAGTGGAGCGCGGCTGCCCGTGCAGTGGGTCCTGCGCCAGCCGGGCGGAGGCCGCAGCTACGCCGGCATGGTCAACGGCGGCTCCTTCCGGGTCGGGGATCGCGTGGTCGTCCTGCCTCAAGGTGCCCACACGACCGTGCGGTCCATCGAGACCGCGGACGGGCCGCTGCAGCGAGCCGAGGTCGGATTGTCGGTGTCGGTCCGTCTGTCCGACCACCTCGACGTGTCCCGCGGTGACCTCATCGCGGCAGCGGATGGGGCGCCCGAGGTGACCGACGCCTTCGAGGCGACGGTGTGCTGGTTCCAGGAACGGCCACTGGTGGCCGGTGACCGCCTCCGGATAAAGCACACGACGCGGGTGACGCCCGTGGTGGTGGAGGCGGTATTGGGAACGTTCGACGTGAACGAGCTGCGCATTGCGGGGGCGACCGAGCTGCGCGAGAACGACATCGGTGTCGTGAAGCTGCGGACGGCCACGCCGTTGGCCCTCGATCCGTACGAATCGGACCGCATCACGGGGAGCTTCGTCCTCATCGACGAACACAGCTTCGCCACCATCGCCGCCGGCATGGTCGGGCCGCCCCGCCTCCATGACTGAGCCGGCGCCCCCGTCTCACTCCTTCTATCCGGTATCCCTGGACGTCGCGGGGCTCCGCTGTCTCGTCGTCGGCGGCGGACCGGTGGCCGCCCGTAAGGCCCGTGGACTCCTGGCGTGCGGGGCTCGTGTCACGGCCATTGCACCATTCCTAGCTGCGGAAATGGAGGAACTGGCAGATTTGCTACAGGAGTTGCACCGCCGAGCCTACGAGCCCGGGGATGCGGCCTCGTTCCGGCTCGTCCTGACCGCCACGGGTCTCGAGGAGGTGGACGCCGCCGTCTACGCGGACGCGGACGCCCACGGCGTGTGGGTGAACAGCGCGGACGACCGTGCGCACTCCTCCTTCATCCTTCCGGCCGTGCACCGCGACGGCAGGGTGACGGTGGCGGTGTCCACCGGCGGCCTCAGTCCGGCACTGGCGGTGTGGCTGCGCGACCGCCTGTCGGAGGAATGCGGAGACGGGATCGGCCTTCTCGCCGAGCTCCTGCACGAAGTGCGGGCGCGCCTGCTCCGCGCCGGATTGCCCAGTGACACGGTGGGGTGGGCGGAATTGCTCGACGGCCCACTGCCGTCGCTCGTGGCGGCCGGTGAGCTCGACCGCGCCCGGGCGATCCTGACCGCCGCCGCGTCGCGCGCGAGTGACAATGGCGGCTCGTCGCTCTAACGCGGCACAAGATACGGGCAACTTCTCGCGGACAACTACCTA
>DATNLP010000035.1:0-4556 GCA_035602795.1 Acidimicrobiales bacterium
CGCTGGCCGCCTGCAGTCGCAAGACGTTGGTGCCGTCGTCCCGGCGGTCCGGCACGAGCGTCACGCCCTCGAACGGCGGCAAGGTGCCGAGACCGCGGGCGCGGGGCAGGTCGCCGTGGGCCACGGTCACCCAGCTGGCCCCCGCCCGCGCCAGGCGGTCGACACCGGCGCGCACGGCGCCGTTGAGACCCTGTCCGGGCTCCCACATGACGAGCGCACCCAGGTCGGAGGCCCAGCGGGCCACCTCTTCGTCGTCGCAGACGACCGCGACGGGGAGGGGCGCGCACGCCGACACCACGTGCGTTGCCATGGCCCGCACGAGCTGCACCCGGTCGGCGTCGGCCAAGGCGGGCCCGAGCCGCCGCTTGGCCTGCTGGAACGCCTTGACGGGGATCAGGACGACCTCGTTCCCGAGGTGGGCGTCCTCCGCATCCGAGCCGAACGGGGCCGGCAGCGTCGCCCTCGGCACCGCGACAGTGTACGGGTGGCTGCGAAGGCCGCACCGGTGCCGGGCGGCCGTAGTCTCTTGGACCATGAGCGATCGGGTGGCAGTCGTCGGCGCCGGCTCCTGGGGCACTGCCGTGGCCACCATCGTGGGCTCGTCCCACCCGACGTCATTGTGGGTGCGCTCCCCGGACCTGGCGGCCTCCATTCGCCGCGGACGGCAGAACGAGACGTACCTGCCTGACATCACCGTCCCCGACGACCTGGTCGTCACGTCCTCGCTGGCCGAGGCGCTCGACGGCGTGGGCATCGTCTTCATGGCCGTGCCGTCACAAGGCTTCCGCGCCGTGCTCAGCGACCTCCAGCCGCTGGCCGGCGGCGTCGACGCCGTCGTCAGTTTGGCCAAGGGGATCGAGATGGGGACCAACCTCCGCATGTCCCAGATCGTGGGGGAGGTGCTCCCGGGCTTGCCCGCCGGCGTGCTCACCGGCCCCAACCTGGCGCGGGAGGTAGCCCAGGGGCACCCGGCCGCCTGCGTGGTGGCGCTCAGCGACGAGGCGCTGGCGACCCGCGTCCAGGAGCTCGTGCACACGCGCACCTTCCGGGCCTACATGGGCACCGACGTGGTCGGGTGCGAAATCGCCGGTGCCACCAAGAACGTCATGGCCATCGCCGCCGGCATCGGGGACGGCCTCGGTCTCGGCGACAACACGCGGGCCGTCCTCATCACCCGCGGCCTGGCCGAGCTCGGTCGCCTCGGCGTGTCGCTCGGCGGCAAGGTGCTGACCTTCGGCGGCCTGGCCGGTGTGGGGGATCTCGTGGCCACGTGCGCCAGTCCGAAGAGCCGCAACCGATCGGTCGGCTATGCGCTGGGCCAGGGGACGTCGCTCGGCGACATCGTGAGCGGCATGCACATGGTGGCCGAAGGCATCAAGAGCGCCGGCCCGTTGGTCGGCCTGGCCCGTGCGGCCGGCATCGAGATGCCGATCGCCGAGCAGGTGGAGGCCATCGTCGAGGGCAGGTACTCGCCCAAGGAGGCGCTGATGAACCTGATGGCCCGCCCCTCACGCCCGGAGTGGGATGAGGCGTTGCTCCGGGGGCTGTCCACGTGAGCGGCATCTTCCACGGCGCCCCGCTGGACGCCGACGCCGACGCCGACGCCGACACTGCCGCCGCTGCTGCCGTCGACGTCGCCACCACCGCCGACGTCGACGGTCGTCGCCAGGCGGCGCTGGCCCACGTCAAGGAGCTCCTCCTCATGCGCGGGGCCACCGAGGAGGAGATCGACCAGGCGGTCGAGGACGGCGTCATCGACCTCTTCGTGGCCGACCGCATGCTGATCCCGTCGCGGCGTCGCTACACCCGATCCGAGGTGGCCGAGTTGACCGGCGTGTCCCTCGACAAGCTCGAGCGGTTCTGGCGGGCCCTGGGGTTCCCCAGCGTCGACGACGACGAGCGCGCCTTCACCGATATCGACCTCGAGGCGGTCCGTCTCTACCAGGGCCTCCAGTCGGTCGGCGCGGCGGACACCGACACCGCTCTGCAGATGGCCCGAGTGATCGGCTCGTCGATGGCGCGCATCGCCGAGGCCGAGCTGGCACCGGGCGTTCTCATCAGCGCCGAAGAGGTAGATCCGGTGATGTCTGCCGATGCCTTCGCCAGCGTCGCCGACGTGACCATCCCCGCCATGGCCAGGGTGCTCGAGTTCGTCTGGCGCCGCCAGGTCTCGGCGGGGATCCAGCGCAACATGGTGGCGCGCAGCCACGGCCTGACGCCCGGGCAGAACCCCAACCTGGCCATCGGGTTCGCCGACATGGTCGGCTTCACGCTCCTGAGCCAGCACCTGAGTGACGAGGAACTGGCGGCCGTGGTCCGTCGGTTCGAGGAGATCTCGCACGACATCGTGACCTCGGCCCGGGGCCGGGTGGTCAAGATGATCGGCGACGAGGTCATGTTCGTGACCGACCAGGTGGCCGACTCGGCGCGCATAGGGCTGGACCTGGCGGACGCCTACGCCGATGACGACCTCCTCTCCGACGTCCGGGTAGGCCTGTCCGTCGGACCGGTGTTGGTGCGCGACGGTGACTACTTCGGCCCCACCGTCAACCTGGCCCACCGGATCGTCAATATCGGGAATCCGGGCACCGTGCTCATGTCGGACGGCTTCCACACGGCGCTGATGGCGGAGGCGCCAGGGGAATTCACGGCCCAACCTCTGCGACCGCGGCTGCTCAAGGACCTGGGCCGGGTGCAGCTGTGGTGGTGCGGGCGGGCCGGCCAGGAGGCGGACGGCGCCGGTGCGGCCGCCGACCGTCGCCGCAACGTGCGCTGGGAGCGGTTGTCGGAGGTCCTGCGCGACCTCGAGGAGCTGCGTGGCGTGGGCGAGCGGCTGCTCTCGACCAGCCGCTCGGACGGAGACAGCGGCCGTGGCGACTCGGACGCCTCAGTCGTCGCGCAGGCGCGCCGTGGCGATGCGGAACGGCCCTAGCTCGAACGAGCCCTCGAACGGCTGCAGCGGGTAGCCCCGGAGGTCGACCAGCCAGCCCGAGCGCCCGGCGAGGGACACCGTCGTCGGCGCCGCCGTTGGGTTGAACACCCGGGCCTCCAGCACACCGGCCACCCGGTGGAGGGCGCTCACCTGGGCGCCGTCCACGGTCAGTTCGCTGCCCGACGCCGGCCGGGGACCGCCGCCCAGACTGGACACCGCCTCGAGGGGCAGGAGCACGTCGTCGGCCAGCGCGTACGGGTCGGCGCAGTCCAACGCCAGTGCGTAGCGCAGCGTCACCGTCTTGCCGCGCATCTGTAGGCCCTCAACCGGCGTCAGCGGCCCGGCCGGGAAGGGTCGGTAGGTCATGCCGAGCCGTGACAACATGCCGGTCGAGCGCAGCACGGTGAGCGCCAACGTCCGGGCGGCCGCTTCGTCACCGTCGCCTTGCACGTCGATCAGCTCGTACTCACAGACACCCTCGTGGGCCACGGTCAGGCGTCCGGCCGTCACGAAGCGTTGGGCCGGCGCCGTCGGCAGTCCGAACTCATCCGGCCTTCCTTCCGCCGTGAGACCGCGCTCGACCACGGTGAAGGCCGACTCGGCTCGTGAGCGCGTCGCCGGCTCGGGCAGGGGCAGGTGGACCCGTAACCGGTGGTCGCCGCTCGGGTTCACGAAGCTCGTGGTCAGCCGGACCACCGAGTCGTCCGCCCGCAGCTCCACATCGGTCCCGATGTCGACCCGGTGCTCGCCCACCCGGGCCTGCGACGAGCCGTCGACGTGGTCGGGCCAGACATAGGTCGCCGTGATGCGTGCCCGGGCTCGCACCGGGCCCCGTTCGTCCACCCGCACCTCGACGGACACCGGCTCGTCGACGACCGAATCCTGGCGGGGAGGGGAGTAGTTGTAGGAATCGCCCAGGTCACCGTCGTCGACCAGCCGCCCGTACCCGGGCACGCCCTCGAGCGAGAAGGTGCCCGTCGCCGGGTCGATCTCGACCGTCACCAGCCCGTTCGACAGGGCGACCGCACCAACAGCAGCACCAGCACCAGCACCAGCACCAGCACCAGCACCAGCACCAGCGTCCTCGTCCGCCCCCGCGTCCACCACCGTCACCGGGTGCGCCAGCGCCGCCGCCTCGAAGGCCCGCCAGCCGTACCCGGGCACCTCGCCGGTCCGGGCCAGGATGCGCCGGGTCGACGGCTGGTCCAAGGCCACGCGCACCGACATGTCGGGGCGGGCACCCAGGCGCGTGTAGACGTCCTGCTTGGCCTCCGCGATCGGGACGTCAGGCTTCTCCTCGGTCCCGACGGCCAACGTGATGTCGAGCCCTTCCTCCGTGTCCTCGATACGGATCTCGTGCACCCACGCGTCGTCGTCGATGCGTGGTCCCTGCAGCATGCCGAGCATCGTCCGCACGGTGGCCGCGTCGAGCACCATCGAGCCCGGCAGCCCCGTCCGCTCCGACACCACCTGCACGTTGGCCGGCGCTGGACCGTCGGCCGGCACCACGAGGTCGACCACGCCCGACCGGGACCGGGCCGATGGGTTCACCACCGTCGGGCCGGCGGACGACAACGATCGGGCGAACGCCTTCAGGGCACGCTCGGCCAGACCGGCGCCGATC
>DATNLP010000292.1:0-20066 GCA_035602795.1 Acidimicrobiales bacterium
CGCCGTGACGCCGTGACGCCGTGATGCCGTGATGCCGTGAGATGACGGAGCCGCCGGCCGCCGCCGGTCCGTACGACCCGGCCTTCCTGGAGCGCAAAGCCGAGGTCGGGGCGGCCGCCTTCTTCGCGCTCGACGTGAGGGTGGGCCGGGTCGTCGAGGTCGAGCCCTTCCCCGAGGCACGCAAACCCGCCTGGCGCCTCCGGGTCGACTTCGGCCCCCAGGTCGGGGTGCTGGCTACCAGCGCCCAGGTGACCAACTACACCCAGGACGAGCTGCGCGGCCGGCTGGTCGTGGGGGCCCTCAACCTGGGCACCAAGCGGATCGCCGGCTTCACGAGCGAGTTCCTGGTGCTCGGCGCGCTCGAGGCCGACGGCACCGTGTTGCTGCTCGAGGTACCCGACGTGGCCCCCGGAGCGCCCATCGCGTGAGCGGACGTGGCGGCGGCGGTGGTGGGGGCGCCGCCGCCGCGCTCACACGATGCCGGGCGAGCTCGGCGGGCGTCCCTCCAAGATGTCGCGGCCCCGCTCGGCGATGGCCTCGTTCAGCTCGGGGTGGGTGAGGATGTAGAAGGTGTTGGTGCGCACGGCGTCCAGCACGCGTGTGGCCACGGCGTCCGGCGGGATGCCCCCGTCGACGAGCGTCTGCACGAACGAGCGCAGGTCGGCCGCGTCCTCGCGCTCGCGCTCGGGGGCCCACGCGGGACGATTGCGGTCCGAGCGCGCGATGCCGGTCTGGACGAAGCCGGGGCACAGCACCGACACGCCGACGTTGGCACCGGTCGTGCTGAGATCCTTGTAGAGGGTCTCGGAGATGGCCACCACGGCGAACTTCGTCGCGTTGTAAGGGCCCATGAACATCGGCGTCGTCAGCCCGGCCACCGACGCGGTGTTGACGATGTGCCCCTCGCCCTGCTCCACCAGCAACGGGGTGAAGGCCGCGATGCCGTGGACGACACCCCACAGGTTGACGCCGAGGATCCAGCGCCAATCCTCCTCCGACACCTCCCAGAGGGGGCCGCCCAGACCCACCCCGGCGTTGTTGTGCACCAGGTGCACCGTCCCGAACCGCCGCACCGCGGCGTCGCGCAGCTCCTGTACGGACGCGGCGTCGGACACGTCGGTGACGACGGCGATCGCCTCGGCTCCCTGCCCCGTCAGCTCTGCCTCGGCCTCTTTGAGGGCGCGCTCCTCGATGTCGGCGATGACCACCTTCATGCCCTCGGCGGCGGCACGCGTGGCCACCGCCTTGCCGATGCCGCTGGCGCCGCCCGTGATCACGGCCACCTTGCCGTCCAGATTCTCCATGGCCCTCCCGTCGTCTGCGTGTCACGGCAGTCAACCACGGTCGCGCCGCCGCCGGTGTCCGGCGGCAGAATGACGACATGAGTGCCACCTACGCCGACGTCGACGGCAGCCCGGACCCGGCATACGCCGTGGCGTCCCAGGAGGTCGTCGACTCGTGGCCGGACGTGCAGGTCTATAAGCAACACACCCGCCACCTGCTGGCCGGATGCGGCCCCGTCCTCGACGTCGGGTGCGGCCCCGGCCTGGACCTGGTCGAGCAGGGGCGGGGCACGGCGGTGGGCGTCGACGCCTCGCTGGCCATGTGCCTGACCGCCCGGGCCCGGGCCGGTCCGTGCGTAGCCGCCGGCGAGGGATCGGCGCTGCCGTTCGCGGACGAGAGCTTCGGCGGCGTGCGGGCGGACCGCGTGCTGCAGCACCTCGCCCACCCGGTCGCCTGCCTCCGCGAGATGGCGCGGGTCTGCCGTCCGGGGGGCCGGCTCGTGATCGCCGACCCCGACCAGGAGACGCTGGTGATCTCGGTGCCCGGGGTCCCCCCGGCCCTCACCGACCGGGTGAAGGCGCTGCGGCGTGACATCGGCTACCGCAACGGCCGGTTCGTGACCACGCTGCCGGAAGAGTTGGACCGGATGGGCTTCGTCGATATTGCGACACGCGCCTTCCCCCTGGTGCTGACCCGGGCCGACCTGGCGTTCGGCCTGCCGGGCTGGCCGCGGCTGTGGCAGCGGGAGGGCGGCTTCACGGACGAGGAGATCGTGCGGTGGGAGCGCGCGGTGGCGCAGTCACCGATCGTCTACGCGCTGTTGTACTTCACGGTGGCGGCGACCAAGCCGTAGGGCGCCGGTGCCGGCACCGGCGTCGCCTTCGGCCCGGAAGGGGGGACGCGCTCAGGCGGGCGACGGCACCCGGTTTCGCCGTAGGTGCTCGAGCCCGGCGGCGGACACCGCAATGGTCTCCCCGCCGTGCTGACGCTGCCGGACGACGAAGCCCCGCTCGTTGGCCTCCTCCCACACCGGCAGGCGCGGGCACGACGTGCGCCACGCCTCCAGCACCTCGCTGGCCGGGCGGGCGCCCGGGCCGATCCACTCGAGCAGGTCGAGGATCAGGGCTTCGACGGTGTCGGACACGGCACCACCATCGTAGGTGCGGGAGGCGTCCCCGTTGGCCGGTGGACCGCTCGCGGGACTATCCGGACGCGGGCACGAAGCTGAACCGGACGTGTCGTCGGGGGTTGTCCACGTTGAGGTCGACCAAGACCAGGGACTGCCAGGTGCCGAACGCCACCCGGCCGCCGAGCACGGGCAGGGTGACCGACGGGCTGACGATGGCCGGGAGCAGGTGGTCGGCACCGTGACCGGGGGAGCCGTGGGCGTGCCGGTACCGGCCGTCGCGCGGCAGCAGGCGCTCGAGGGCGGCTACCAGGTCACCCTCGGAGCCCGAGCCCGTCTCCATGAGGGCCAGGCCCGCCGTGGCGTGGGGCACGAAGACATTGACCAGCCCGTCGCCTCGCCCGGCGCAGTAGCGCTCCAGCTCGCCCATCAGGTCGACGATCCGCTCCCGGGAAGTGTCGACGTCGATTTCGACCGTCTGCATCGAGCGACCAGTCTGCCGCAGCGCCGCAGTCCCGTCCGCGCCCGCTACCCGCGTCTGCGACGTGGTGGCAGGTTGAGACCGTTCCACCCCCGGGCCCTACTGGTCCTCGGCTGTCGAGTGATCAGCAGGCCGGGGTGAGATAGCTATCTGTACTCTGCTGGTCATGGGGTTGATCTCTTATGGCGAGCGTCTGACCGTTCTGGCTGCACGCGACCCCGGTCGACCGGCCATCACCTGCGGGGAGCTGAGACTGACGAGGGCGGAACTGGAGTCGAGGGCGAATCGACTGGCCCGCCACCTCCAAGTCGGCGGTGTCGGGTTGGGGGACATGGTGACGATCGCCCTTCCGAACTCCACGGACTGGTACGTCGCCTTCGGAGCCTGCTGGAAGATCGGGGCCATCCCACAGCCGGTGTCGTCGAAGCTGCCCGAAGCGGAACTCCGGGCCATCCTCGAGCTGGCCGACCCGAGGGCGGTGGTGGGTGTCCCGCCCGAGCTGGCCCAGGGACGTCTGAGCATTCCGATCGGCTACCAGCCCGACCCGGCGCTTTCCGACGATCCGTTGCCTCCTGTCATCTCGCCGGCCTGGAAGGCTCCCACGTCGGGTGGATCTACCGGTCGCCCGAAACTGATCGTCGCCGGCGAGCCCGCCGCGTACGACGACGAGCTACCGCCCCGCTTCGGCACGGTCGACGGGTGCATGGTGATGCCCGGTCCGCTGTATCACAACGGTCCCATCGTGTGGTCCTGTTCAGCCTGGCTGGCCGGAAGCCATGTCGTGGTCTTGCCACGGTTCGACGCCGAGGCCGCGCTCGCCGCCATCGACCACTTTCAGGCCGACAACGTCTACCTCGTCCCGACGATGATGAAGCGGATCTGGCGACTGCCCGAGGACGTGCGCAACTCCTACGACCTGTCCTCCCTGCGGACGGTGTGGCATCTGGCCGAGCCGTGTCCGCAATGGCTGAAGCAGGTGTGGATCGACTGGCTGGGGCCCGAGCGGATCTTCGAGCTCTATGCCGGCACCGAGGCGCAGACGGCCACGGTGATCACCGGCTCCGATTGGCTGGCCCACCGCGGCTCGGTGGGTCGGCCCATAGGGGGTTCGATCATGATCTGTGATCCCGAGGGCTATGAGCTCCCGACCGGCGAGGAGGGCGAGGTGTGGATGCTCTCGCCGAGTGAACGGCCGACCTACCACTACATCGGAGCGACGGCGCGGACGCGTGAGGGTGGATGGGAATCCCTCGGTGACGTGGGACGGGTCGATGACGAGGGCTACCTGTACCTCGGTGACCGGATGCAGGACATGATCCTCACCGGCGGGGCCAACGTCTACCCCGCCGAGGTCGAGGCGGCCCTCCAGGAGCATCCCTCCGTTCGATCCGTGGCTGTCATCGGACTGCCCGATGAGGAGCTGGGCAACATCGTCCACGCCATCGTGGAGGCCGAGGAGGAAGCGGTGCCGAAGGAACAGCTCTTGGAGTTTGTGTCCGAGCGGCTGGCTCGTTACAAGGTTCCACGCTCCATCGAATACACCGACGAACCCATCCGCGACGACGCCGGCAAGGTCCGGCGCTCCGCTCTGCGCGCCGAGCGAGTCGCGGCACCACGTCAGTAGGAAACCGCTCGACGATGAAGGCGGACGCAGTCCTCCCTCGTGAGGCTGGGCAGCGCGGGGTCTTGCGATGTCTCGCTGACACCCTTCGCTGGCTATAGCCAGGGGCGAAGGTAGACGTCGAGCTGGACGTCGCCCAGCCATTCCGAGAACCGGCCGTCGTCGGAGGCCGCCTGCAGCAGGCGTCTCAGGTCCGTCTCGAACGCCTGGCGCCGGGGGCCGAACAGGTGTGGGGCACTGCCCGAGGCCGAGAAGACGGAGGCGACGATGTCGTCGACGCTGCGCTCCAGCACCTCGCGCCCCTGGACGGGCACGACGCGGGCGGCCAGGAAGCCTGCAGCGCGCAGGATGTCGGCCTGCCCGCCCGGCGTGCCGTGGTGGAGGAACCCCCGGCCGGCCCGTCGGGCCTCTCCGAGATACGACTGGCACAGGGCGTCGACCTCTTGCAGTGGGGGTACGGGGAAGGGCAGCGGGGGCGGCACGGGTGGCGCGGCGACGGCGGTGTTGAGGTGCACGAACGCGCCGCCCGGCTCGAGCATGTCGAAAACGGTCGATGCCACCTGCTCCCGGTCCATCCAGTGGAACGACTGGGCGAACACGGCGCAGCGGAACGATCCGAGCCCGGCCGGCAGCTCCTCGGCCCGCCGCCTCACCCACCTCAGATTGCCCAGGCCGCGCCGGCGGGCCTGCCGCTCGGCCTCGGCCAGCATGGCGCCGTCCGGGTCGACGCCGACCACCTCGGCGAAGAGGCCGGCCAGGGTGAGGGCGACGATGCCGGGTCCGCAGCCGACGTCCAACAGTCGCGGTGACCCCGACAGGTCCAGGGCGCCGGCGAAGGCGTCGGGCAGGCCCGAGGGGTAGGGCAGCCGGCCCTGGGCGTAGTAGGGCGCCGACCCTTCGAACAGCGTCTCGTCCCACTCCCACCCCTCGGGCATGGTGCCACCTCCCGACGCAACGAGTGTCGCACCCTAAGCGACGCTCGCCCGCCCGCGGCTACAACAGCGAGAACGTCCCCGCCTCCAGCATCACCAGGACGCCGATGCAGCAGAGCAGCACCGGCACCGCCACGGCGCCCAACCGCGTCATGACGGAACGGGCCTTCGGATGCCGCCCCCCGGCCAGTATCACGGCGGTCACCAGCACCTCGCCCAGTACGAAGACGATGCAGATGGCCGCCAAGTTGGCCGCCCCGCCGACGCGGAAGAGCGGGATGTAGGCGGCCAGGTTGTCGCCGCCCGCGCCGACGGTCACGAGGGCGCCGGCGGTGAACGATCGACCCACCGCCCGCTCCGCCGCCGTCCGCCGGCCCCGCCTCCGCCGTGCGCCCGTTCGGGGGCCCCCTTCCTCCGGGTCCGACCTTTGCCGCAGCCCGACCAGTCCGCGCACCCCGATGGTCAGCGGCACCAGCCCGAGCAGTCCCACCACTTTGGGCGAGAACTCGAAGAGGACCGCGGCCGCCGCCGCAGCCAGGACGACGAGGAAGACGAAGCCGGCCACCTGGCCCGCCGCGATGCGGCGCGCCCGGTCCAGGGGCGCACCCGCCACCATCGTCATGGTCACCACGCAGTTGTCGATGTTGGTCCCGACAAAAGCCGCCGCGGCGATGCCGAAGTCGGCTCCGAGGCCGGTCACCGCCACCAGGGGAGGGATCAGGCGGCCGGCGGCGACGGCATGGCCGGTCCGTACGGCTTGTCGCCCCGCAGGGTGACCCGGTGGGCGAACCGCGCCGCGTCGCCGTAGTCGTCCAGCGCGTAATGCAGCGTGGCCCGGTTGTCCCAGAAGGCAACCGAGCCCGCCTTCCAACGGAAGCGGCAGGTGTACTCCGGCTTGATGCAGTGGTGATAGAGCATCTCCAAAATGGCGTTGCTCTCGTTGTCGGAAAACCCGAAGATCTGGCGGGTGAACTGGCGGTTGACGAACAGGCCGTTGCGCCCGTTCTCCGGGTGCGTGCGCACGACCGGGTGGAGCGCCGGGAGCAGTTTCTCCTGCCACACGCCGTCCCACTCGTAGCCGCCCCGCTCCGCCACATCCGCAGCGAACCACGGGTCGTGGTGGATGGCGATCAGCTTGTCGCACATCTCTCGCACCGGCCCGGCCAGGCCGTCATACGCGTCCTGCAGGCTGGCCCACATGGTGTCGCCACCGACCTCGGGGGCCTCGAGCATGTAGAGGATCGATCCCATCGCCGGCGTCTGCAGGAACGTCACATCGGTGTGCCACCAGCTGGCCCGGTCGACCTTGCCGTCGATGGCCAGCACCTCGCGGCTCTCTTCGATCGAGGGCAGCACGGGGTGCGCCTCGGTCACCGTGCCGAGCTGCCGGGCGAAGTCGGCCTGCTGCTCGGCCGTCAGCGACTGGTCGCGGAAGAAGATCACGTGGTGGGCGACCCACGCCTGGCGGACCGCCGCCAGCACTTCGGGCGCCAGCGGCACCGAGAGGTCCACGCCGGAGATCTCCGCACCGATCTTGGGCGAAATCGGGTGCACGCCGATGCTGGTGGCCAGGGTCACCTTGCAATTCTGCCCGAAGCGCCCGTCCGCCGGTGCGCCGACCCCGAAATCGCCAAACGAGCGGGTTGATTTAAACGGGGTGGTTAAGCGTTTCCGCAGGAGGAGGCGGCGGGCACGTTGCCGCGACGGCCGAGGACACCCTCCGGGCACCGGCGGACAACTGCGGCAAAAGACGACATCCACCGGGCTTCCCGGGCCACCGCCTCCCGCCCACGCCTACATTGGCCAGCGCATGAGCGACGACACCGTCACCGCTGCCGAGGGCCTCTTTCTCGCCCCGCCGGCCCGCAACTACTCGCCCTGGTACCAGTGGATGTCCCGCCTGGCCGCCACCACCCACGAGGACCCGCTTCCCGAGGGCGACCCCGAGGCCATCCCGGGCTGGCTCGAGGGGCGCCGCCAGCGCCTCGCCGAGCTTCTCGGCCCTCAGCCCCAGCCCGTCCCGCTCAACACCGAGACCCTGGAATCGACCCAGTGCGACGGCTACCGCCGCAACATGATCGTCTTCGACACCGAGGACACCATGTCGGTGCCCGCCTATCTCCTCGTCCCCGACGACCGCGCCGGGGCTCCGCCGGGTCCCGCCGTGCTCGCCTGCCACGGCCACGGGCCGGGCAAGTCCCAGGCCGTCGGCCTCGAGCACACTGACATGCCCAATGCCGACTACGCACTCCAGCTGGCGCGGCGGGGTTATGTCGTCCTGGCGCCCGACCTGCGCTGCTTCGGCGAGCGCCGGGACTGGAACCCCGAGGACCACTACGCCTGCGACACGAACCTGGTGCACGCCGCCATGGCCGGGTGGAACCCGCTGGCCCAGAACGTCTGGGACCTCTGCCGGTGCTTGGACCTGCTCCAGGAGCACCCGCTGGTCGATCCCACCCGGCTCGGGATGGTCGGCATCTCCTATGGCGGTACCGTCACCCTCTTCACCGCCGCCGTCGACCAGCGCGTGACGGCCGCCGTCGTGAGCGGCTACTTCTCCTCGTGGGCCGAGAGCCACAAGATGCCCTGGAACATGTGCGGCTCCCAAATCATGTTCGGCATGCTCGGCAAGCTCGAGCACGAGGACCTTGGCGCGCTCATCGCTCCCCGCGCGCTGCTCATCGAGACCGGCACCGAGGACTACCTGTTCCCGGTGGCCGCCGCCACCGAGTCCGTGCGACGCACCCGGATCGTCTACGACACCTTCGGAGCCGGCGATCGCCTGGAGCACGACGTCTTCGAGGGGGAGCACCAGTGGCACGGCACCGAGGCCCTGCCCTTCCTCGACCGCTGGCTCGGCCACACCCCGTCGCCCGCTACCAACTGAGCGGGCCGAGGCGACCGGCTGCGCCTACTCCTCGTCGCGCTCTGGCATGGCGCGCGCCTCGGCGGCGCTGCGCAGCACGTGATCGAGTGACGGGTCCGCGCCGCCCGAACGTCCGTTCCCACCAGGGTGCTCGTCACCGGGCGCACCGGGACCACGGCGACCACTTGAAACCCGGGCATCCCCGGCGGCCGCCGCCGTCTCCCCATTGGCCGGCGGCTTAGCCGGCGGCGGATCCTCGGGCAGGAAGTGGTGCGCGGCGCGCCGTAGCCAGACGCGCCACCCTGACCTTCTCTCGCCCGCCTCGTGCAAGACCGCGCCCACTACAGGAAGCTGCGTAGAACCGCCGTGAACGCCGAAGCCGGGACCACGTCGCCGTGCGCCGACCGGTCCGTCGGGACCGCCACGGGGTGCGACGTGGGCACGTTCATTAGGGAAAGGACCGCCGACACCGGCGTCCCGGGGCCGAGATAGATGTGCGACGCCACCTGCTCCAGCAGCGAGCTGGTCCCCGTCGGGTCCGTCATGAGCGACGTCACGGACAGAGTGCCCGTGGCCAGGCGACCCAGGCTCGACGACGGGTTCACCATGTGCAGGTCGACGCCGACGTAGTGGCTGACCGGGATGCCCAGGCTGCGCAGGCCAGCGATGATGGTCGACGGCGCGTGCAGGCTGAGCGAGCCCAACGAGACGGTGCGGCCCCCGGGAATCGGTAGATCCAGCTTGCTGGGGATGGTGAGAACCCGGGTCTCGCCTGCCACCTGGTGGAAGACGTAGGCCTCTTCACTGTGGTCTGGCCCCTTGACGATGGCCAGCAGGTCGTTCTTGCCCCGGGCCAGCAGCCAGGCCGGTACCCCCACGTGGTGGACGGCGTGGTCGATCTTGTAGAGGGAGATCCCGATCAGCGAGCCCACGGCCGCCACCAGGGCGAACACGACCGCGCCGGTGGCGATCAGGACGCGTTTGAGCACCCGGTGCTTGTGGCGCGGCGCCGGCACAGGCACCGGCACTGGCGCGCCAGTGCCCAGGTCAAGTCGCCCTGTGGCGATTGCGATAGTCAAAGTCCCCTCCGTCGGCCATGCCGCCCAACCCCCCAGGCCAGCACGCCAGATCTCCCTTCCTGAAAGCTACGCACCAGCTATTGCCCGCCCGTTGCCCCGTGGGTTCGATGTGGTTGCCGTGACCCTCACCGAGACACCGCCGGTCCGCCGTCCTCTTGACTCGGCCATGCTGTTGTCATGGATGGAGAACGCCCCGCCCCCCCTCACCCGGCGGTGGAAACACCGCTGTTTCACTACATCTCGCCCGACGAGGACAGCGCCCGCTGGTGGGACTTTTCCTTCCGCCAGGGCGACATCGTGATCAGCACCCGTTCCAAGTCCGGCACCACCTGGGTGCAGATGATCTGCCTCCTCCTGGTCCACCAGGCGCCGGACCTGCCGGCCAGTCTGGGCGCCCTTTCTCCCTGGATGGACTGGAAAGTCCAGCACAAAGAGGTGGTCTGGGGGCTCCTCGAGGCCCAGCCGTTCCGGCGGGTCATAAAGACGCACACGCCGCTCGACGGTGTGCCCATGGACGACGAAGTGACCTACATCGTCATGGGGCGGCATCCGCTCGACATGGCCGTGTCCCTCTATCACCAGGGGGACAACATTGACCGTGAGCGCATGGGCGAGCTTATTGGCCCGCCCGAGCCCGAAACGGTCGCCCCTCACGGCAGATCGGCCGAGCGCCGGTCGCGCCCGCCCGTCGAGCAGTGGCTGCGCAACTTCGTCGACTGGGACCCCGACCCGCGCCAGCAGCTTGACTCGCTCCCCGGGATCCTGTTCCACCTCACCGACGCCTGGGAGCGCCAGGCCGAGGCCGATGTTGTACTCGTCCACTACGACGACCTGCTCCATGACCTCGACGGGTCCATGCGCCGGCTGGCCCGCTTGCTCGGGCTACCCGAGGACGAGGCGCGCTGGCCTTCCCTGGTGCACGCGGCCACCTTCGATGACATGCGGGCGCACGCGGAGGCCTCGGTGCCCGACGTCATGGGGGTGCTCAGAGACCCGCGCGCCTTCTTTCGCCGCGGCGACTCCGGCGAGGGCCGCCGCCTGCTCAGCGACGAGGAGTTGGCGCGCTACCAGGCCCGTGTGGCCGAGCTCGCCCCGGCCGACCTGCTGGCGTGGCTCCACCGCGACCAGAGTCCCTGAGGTGGCCATCGTGCCCGACGACAAGGACTGGACCTGGGTGCTCGAGCGCCCCTGTTCCGAGTGCGGCTTCGACGCCTCCACCGTGCGCGCCGACGCCGTCGCCGAGCTGGTGCGCGCCAACGCCGGCGCCTGGGCCCGGCTGTTGGTTGCCGCACCGGTCGGTGAGCTGCGCCGCCGCCCGCGCGACGACCGTTGGTCGCCACTCGAGTACGCCTGCCATGTCCGCGACGTGTGCGCGCTCTACCGCTACCGCCTCGGCCTCATGCTCGACGAGGACGACCCGCTGTTCCCGAACTGGGACCAGGACGTCACCGCCATCGAGGAGGAGTACGGCGTTCAGGATCCGGCGGTCGTGGCGACCCAGCTGGGTGACGAGGCCGGCCGGCTGGCCGATGCCTTCGGCGCCGTCCGTGGCGAGCAATGGCAGCGGCCGGGCCGGCGCAGCGACGGTGCGACCTTCACCGTTGACACCTTCAGCCGCTACATGGTCCACGACCCGATCCACCACCTCTACGACGTGACGGGGGAGCGGGCGTCGCCTTCTTGAGGCGCCCTCTGCCGCGTGCCGCCGCCCGTCGAGTGGAGGCACCCACCCGTCAGTCCGGAAGCAGCCGCGCCGACTCCGGCTCGAGGTGAACGGTGGCGTGCGTGATCGTCCGCAGGGCCGAGGCTGGACAGCTGGGCGCGATCGGGCCGGTCAGGGCGGCACGCACCGGCTCGGCCTTCCGCGCCTCGGGCACGATGGCCAGAACCCGTCCCGCCCGCAGCAGCGCCGGTACGGTCACGGTCATGGCGCGTGCCGGCACCGCATCGAGCTCGGGGAAGTGGCCCTCGTTGACCTGCTGGCGCCGGCAGGCCGCGTCGAGCCCGACCACCTTCACGTCGAGCGGGTCGGCGAAGTCGGCCACGGGCGGGTCGTTGAAGGCCAAATGGCCGTTCTCCCCGATCCCGAGGCAGCACAAGTCGAGCGGGTGCTGCCGCAGCAGGCCGGCGTAGCGCGCGCACTCTTCCTCGGCGTCGCCCAAGCCCTCGACGTAGTAGGCCGCCTTGGGCTGCGCCGGTACCACGATCCGCTGGCGGATCCAACTCTGGAACCCGGCCGGGTGATCGGGGCCGATGCCCACGTACTCGTCCATGTGGAAGACCACGGTGTCGGCCCACGGCACGCCTTGGGTCTCGTGCACCAGCGCCCGGACGAAGGCCAGTTGCGAGTTCCCGGTGGCGAACATCGCATGCGCCACGCCGCGAGCCTCGACGGCTGCGCGCAGGACGGCGCAGGCCTCGTCGGCCGCCGCCCGCGCCATGGCCGCGGTGTCGGGGTGGACGACCACCGCGGCGGCATCGACGGTGATCGACCCGGGCTGCACGGCGTTCAGCATGCCAGGCCGGTCTCGGCCAGACTTGGCCCCATGCGCGACGTCGCCCTGCCAGAGCCTCATCAGTTCGAGTCGGCTTGGAAGGTGGTGCGTCGCTTCCTGGCCGTGACGCCGATCGTCGAGGCGCCCCAGCTCGGTCCCTCGGTCGTGGTCAAGGTGGAGACGGTCCAGCCCACCGGCTCGTTCAAGGTGCGGGGCGGCCTGGCCGCCGTCTCGGCCACCCTGGAGCAGGACCCCGAGCGTGCCGTGGTGGCGTCATCCGCCGGCAACCACGGGCTCGGGCTGGCCTACGCCGCCGCCAAGCTCGGTGCCCGCGTCACCGTCGTCGTCCCTACTGGCGCGTCCGCCGCCAAGGTGTCCGCGCTGCGCCAATTCGATGTACGCCTCGTGCTGCACGGCGAGGGCTATCGCGAAGCGGAGACCCATGCGCTGGAGCTGGCCGCCCAGGACGGCAGTCGCTACGTCTCGCCCTACAACGACCCCGACGTGATCGCCGGTCAGTCCACCCTGGGCCGCGAGCTGCTCGAACAGGTGCCCGGCCTCGGCACCGTCGTCGTGCCCTGCGGCGGCGGCGGCCTGCTGGCGGGCATCATCCTCGCCCTCGAGAGGACGGGCGTGCGCGTGGTCGGAGTCGAGTCCGAGGCGTCGCCGTCCATGAGCGCCGCGGTGGCGGCCGGTGCCATTGTGCCGATCCACGTCGAGCCGACCGTGGCCGACGGGCTGGCGGGCAACCTCG
The DNA here is from genome assembly GCA_035602795.1 of Acidimicrobiales bacterium. GTDB lineage: Bacteria > Actinomycetota > Acidimicrobiia > Acidimicrobiales > RAAP-2 > Bog-473. Next base: position 12,639 of record DATNLP010000292.1, read on the forward strand.
AGCCGGGCGCGGTCACCGTCGGTATCGCGCATGACCACCACGTCGAGATCCTCACGGTGAGCGAGACCGACATCCGCTCGGCCATGGCCTTTTCGGCCCAGAAGATGGGCCTCGTGCTCGAGGGGGCCGGCGCCGTCGGCGTGGCCGCCCTGCGCGCCGGCATCATCGCGCCCGACCCCGACGGCAAGGAGACGGTGGTCGTCCTGACCGGCCGCAACGTGGCGCCCAAGCTCCTCTCCGAGGTGCTCCATTCCTGAGATGGAGGCCAACGGGGCCACGCTCAGCTACGAGATCAGCGGCGAGGGGGACCCGCTGCTGCTCATTGCCGGCTGCGGCCAGCCCGCGGCCGCCTGGCACCTCTCGCTCGTGCCCGCGCTGGCCGCCGCCGGCTACACCGTGGTCACCTACGACAACCGCGGCGTGGCCCCGTCGTCGTCCCCGCCCGGCCCCTACAGCGTCGACCTCATGACCGACGACGCGGTGGCGCTGCTCGACCACCTGGGTTGGAACGAGCCGGTTTGTGTCGCCGGCCACTCCATGGGCGGCTGGATCGCCGAGACGCTGGTGCTCGACAACCCCGAGCGGCTCCGCGCCGCCGCCTTCATGGGCAGCGCCAACCGGCCCACCGCGTGGGAGGTGGCCATCACCACGGTCGAGCGCGACCTAGCTCGGCTCGACTACGACCTGCCGCCGCTCTTTTATGCCACCGAGACGTTGCGCTACCTCCCCATGTCCGATCTGCAGGACTCAGAGGTCGTCAGCACGTGGCTCTCGCTCATGGGCGAGTTAGACGTCTGGCCCAACCCGGGTCGGTTGGGCCAGTACGAGGCCGCATTGGCCTGGTCGACCGACCCACTCCGCACAACGCGCTGGCCCGAGATCCTCACGCCGTGCCTGATCCTCGCCTTCGAGCACGACGTCGACTCGCCGCCCCGCTACGCCCGTCAGGCGTCCGAGGCCATCGCGAACTGTGCCTATAGGGAGATCGCCGGCGCTGGACACCTCGGCTTCCTCACTCACGCCGGTGAGACCGCCCAACACCTCGTCGAGTTCTTCGCCTCCCTATAGAACTGCGCCAGCGGAACGATAGAAGTGCGCCAGCGGAACGATAGAACTGCGCCAACGGAACGCATTGGATGATCTCCTGCAGATGCAGTTCCTTACCGGGCCCGAGACGCGTAAGGCCTGCGTCCGCCTAGGTCCAACCTTCGGTCTCACTCTGCCGCCATCGCCGCCCAGGTCGGAACTCAAACTTGCAGACATGACTGGCTACTCAGCTATGCCGGCGGCCACTCCCCTCGAGCCGCTCTGAAAGCGAGTTGCTCTTGATGTGGGCTTCAGACCTGCGAGAAGACGGCGGGCTGCGTCTTGGAATCTCGTGATGTCGCCGAAGGGCCGGGCCACGAGCATCGCCCCTTCCAGGCCGCTGACGATCATCCGGGCGGTCGCTCTTGGCGAACCTGTGAACGTGAGGGTCCCTTCCTTTCGACCTTGCTCCAAGACGCGTGCGAGCCACCGCTCGTTCTCGTCGAAGAATCCAATGAGGGCGTCTCGCATGGGAGTCGGAAGGGTCTCGAACTCCGCGGCCATCATTCCGCACAGACACATGCGCTGCTGGCGCAACACGTCGAGGTAGAGATCGGCGTACGCATCGAGTCGGGCCGGCGCTGCGCTCGTGCGCGCCGCCACCTTCGCCAGCGCCTCAGCGAAGCGGGCCGCATAACGGGCAACGAGAGCCTCACCGAGTTCGGCCTTCCCGGCAAAGTGGTAGTGGAGGGCCGCCTTTGTGATCTTGAGCTCGGCGGCCACATCGGCGTAGCTGAACCCGTTGAACCCGCGGACCTGGACGAGCCGCTCGGCCACGTCGAGGATCTGGGTAGCGGTCTCGACTCTCTCGTCCTGGCCCTTCTTCATCAGTTTCCATCCTCTCCCAGAGAGAGCCTATTGACTTTGACCTACTAGTAGGTAAGTCTATCCAAACCTCACGACGCAGCGAGGAGGCGACCATGGAGGCGACCGAGCACCGCAGCTTCGAAGAGCCCGACGAGGTCCGCGAGTTCCCGAACGGGCGAGCCGAGATCGTGAAGGCCGGGGGCGGGGAGATCGGCCGTCTGGTCCTTCAGCCCGGGTGGCGCTGGTCCAACGACGTGAAGCCGATCGCCAACACCGAGAGCTGTGAAGCGCCGCATTTCCAGTACCACGTGAGCGGGCAGTTGGCCATTCGCATGGACGACGGCGACGAGTTCGTCGCCGGCCCCGGAGACGTGACGTCCTTACCCAGCGGTCACGATGCCTGGGTCATCGGGAACGAGCCTGTCGTCGTCGTCGACTGGTTCGGTGCCACCAACTACGCCAAATGACGGGCTCGGGCGTCGGGCCGGGACCCATCGAGGTGGTCGAGGGGTTTGGGGCGGCCTGGGCTGATCACGATCTCGACGGTGCCCTCGAGCTGGTGACCGACGACTGTGTCTTCGACGCGACCGGTCCGGCCCCCGACGGGAATCGCCACGTGGGCCGAGCCGCCATCCGACAGGCTTGGGAGGCGATCTTCAGTGACTCATCTTCTCGGTTTGAGCCTGAGGAGACCTTCGCCGCCGGCGATCGTGTGGTGCAGCTCTGGCGCTACTTCTGGGATGGCGGACATGTGCGAGGCGTCGATGTGTTTCGGGTCCGCGAGGGCAAGGTCGCCGAGAAGCTCTCGTACGTAAAAGGTTGACCCGACCGAGGAATGGAGAGGGCAATGAGCACTGACCCCGTAGGTGCGTTCCTGGCCGGTATCGAGGGCGCGGCTCTCCCAGAGGACATCTTCTGTGAGGACGTCACCCTCGATGCGACGGTCCCAAATTGGCGGTTCCGAGTCCAAGGTGCAGGTGCCGTGCGAGACGAGCTGGGTCGGTGGTATGCCGACCTCGGGCGTTTCGGCGAGATGCGACGCAACAACATCGATGACGGCGAGCTGGTGGAGTTCACACTCAGCTGGGAAGAGGCGGGGGTGCCCCACATGTGCCACCAAGCCCACGTCGTAAGGCTGCGCGGTGATCGGATCGCCCGCGATACGGTCTTTTGCGGCGGACGCTGGCCCGAGTCCTTGCTGGCCCAGATGGAGGAAGCGCAGTTGGCGAACGAGCGAAGCCTTCCACGCCCCGGCTAGCCAGCCGGGTGGGTGACGAGGGGGGCTGTAGCAGTACGTAGAGAACATCTGGCTTGCCCAGGCGCCACGTGCTTGCTCTCGCGAGCGCTCGACCCCGCTCATTGCCGAGCTCGTTGTCAGGCTCTCGCCGGCCGAGTCGACTCCCAGTCGATGGTGACGCGCGACCCCGCGTCGGGGTGCCGCTCCAGCCAGTCGCGGGCGAACGGGCACCACGGCACGACCGTCAGCCCCTCCCGCTCGGCCCGCTCGAGCGCCGCCGTGACGAGGCGTCCCCCGAGCCCGCGCCCACCCAGGGCGTCGGGAACCTCGGTGTGGATGAGCACGAGCCGGTGGCCGTTGAGGTGGTAGATGAGCTCGGCCTGCGCGTCGCCGTCGCGGTAGACGAATCGGCTCTCGTCGTGGACGTCGATGATCTCCGGTTCATCTGCCGCTGCCGTCATGGCGCGCTCCGTCCTCTCGGTGCCCGCACACTAAGGGTTTCCGACGGGCGCAGTGCCCTGGCTGGTATAAGCAAGAGGTCCATGAGCGGGCCCGTGACTACCGACGACGCTGCGGCGTCACCCGAGCAGGCGAGCCCGGCGGCGCGCCAGGTGTCGCTCGAGCCGGGCCGCCAGACGTTGGTCGGCGAGTTGCCCGTCCGCCGGGTGCTGCCCCGCCGCCCCCGCCGCACGGTCGGGGCCTGGTGCTTCGCCGATCACATAGGCCCGGTCCCGGTGAGCGAGGAGCACGGGGCCGACATCGGCCCGCATCCCCACATGGGGTTGCAGACGGTCACCTGGCTCGTGTCAGGGGAGCTGCGCCATCGCGACAGCCTGGGGTCCGACCAGGTCATCCGGCCCGGTCAGCTCAACCTGATGACCGCCGGCCACGGCGTGGCGCACAGCGAGGAGAACACGGGCAGCTATCGCGGCGACCTGCAGGGGATTCAGCTGTGGGTGGCCCAACCCGAGTCGACCCGGCACGGCGCGCCCGCCTTCGAGCATCACGCCGACCTGCCGCAGCTCGAGTTCGACGGGACCCGCGTTACCGTGCTGGTCGGCGATTTCGGCGGCCAGGCCTCCCCCGCCCGGCGCGACACCGACCACCTGGGGGCGGACCTGGTCCTGTCGCCACCGGGGACCGTGTTGCCGCTGCGTCCCGACTGCGAGTACGCGCTCATCGTGCTGGAGGGCGCCGTGGCCCTGGGCGACCAGGTCGCCCAGCCGGGCGTGCTGGCCTACCTCGGGACGGGCGGGGACGAGTGCCCGCTCGAGGTGCGCGAGCCGGCCCGCGCGCTGCGCATCGGCGGGATCCCGTTCCCCGAGCCCGTCCTCATGTGGTGGAACTTCGTCGCCCGCACGCGGGAGGAGGTCTCCGCGGCGCGCCGCCAGTGGGCCGCCGACGACGGACGCTTCGGCACGGTGCGTTCCTCGCTGGGACGGATCGACGTGGGCCCGCCGCCCTGGGAATGAGCAGGAAGGGGGCGGCCCCTACCACTCCCCCCAGCCCGACGGGGTCACCATGCCCGTGATGGTGCGCGGGTCGACCGGCTGCCGCGTCTCGGCGGCCTGGTAGACGGCGAAGCAGAGCTTGAGGACGTCGGTGGCCTCGCCCGCCGTCATGGCGGCCGGTGCGCCCCGGAGCAGCGCATCGACGAAGTGTTGGGAGGAGCGGACGAAGCCGGCACCCCAGTCGGCGTCGACCTCGGTGAACTCGGTCGTCTTGCGCTCGTTGGCGGTGCCGGTGAAGAGCATGACGGGCGCCAGGTCCAGCATCTCGCCGGTGGCCCGCGTCACCCAGATCTGCCCCTCGTCGCCGGTGATCTCGAAGAACTCGTCGGCGCCGTAGTAGGAGGACCGCATGTAGAACTGGGGCGCATACTGCACCTCCATGGTGCCGAGGACCTCGGGGTCCTCGTACTCGAAGATCACCGCGCACGGCTCGAAGAAGAGGTCGCGCCGCCGCACGACCGCCTGCACCGAGGTGATGTCGAGGTCGAGCAGCCACAGCGCCATGGCGTACTTGTGCACCATGTCGTCGAAGAGGTGGCCGCCGGCGCTGCGCTTGTCGAGCCGCCAGCCGTAGCCCTCGGGGCGCAGCGCGGCCTGGAAGGCCGAGTCGGTCTGCCCGACCAGGGTGCGGATCCGCAGCGACGTCGGCTTGCCGATGGCGCCGTCGGCCACGAGGCGCTTGGCCAACTCGAGCGGCGGGTAGTGCACGAAGCACTCGCTGACCCGCAGCGTGCGCCCGGCCCGGTCCGCCGCCACCTGCATGGCCAGGCCGTCGTCGACCGAGTTGGCGATGGGCTTCTGGACCGAGACGTGCTTGCCCGCCTCGAGTGCGGCGATGACGTGGTCGTGGTGCAGGTAGGTCGGCGTCAGGATCTCGACGGCGTCGATGGAGTCGTCGGCCAGCAGGTCGTCCAGGTCCTGGTAGAACGTCTCGGCGCCCCAGTCGTCGGCAGCCTGACGGCCCACCGCCTCGTCGGTGTCGCAGACGGCCACGACGTCGCAGCGAGGGTCTTCGAGATACCCCTTGACGTTCATGACCGCGATGTTGCCGGCGCCGAGCACCCCCAGCCGGACCTTCTCCATCAGGCCTCTCCTCTTCCTATTCCCCGCCGCCGGCGGCGTCGGATCCGAACGCACCACCCTCGCGTGCTGCGGCAATGCGTGTGTCGTCATAGCCCAGGACCGAGCGCAGGACCTCCTCGGTGTGCTGGCCGACCGTCGGCGCCTTGGCCGGCTCGGGCAGGTCCTCGCCGACGAAGTGCAGGGGCGTGAAGATCTGGTCGCTGCCGAGGTCCTGTGCCGGGAGCAGCGGGAACCGGTCGGCGAACTGGGGGTCGTCCAACACGGTCTGCGGCGTGTTGACCGGGGCGATCGGCGTGTTGACCCGCCCGCCGAACTCGAGCCATTCCACGGCCGTCTTGGTGCGGAAGATGTCGCGCAGCTCGCGCTGGAGCTCGCGGTTGCCCCGAGCGTGGTCGGCGTACCTGGAGCCGGGCCAGCGTTCGAAGAGCTCCGGGCGGCCCACCCCCTCGCAGAAGTTCTTCCAGAAGGCCTGCTCCGAGGCCATGAAGAGCACGTGCTGGCCGTCGGCGGTCTCGTAGACCTGGTAGCGCACACCCTCGACCATGCCGGCGGTGCCCGGGGCGCGGCGCTCGTAGTCGTCGGCCTTGTTGCCGGTGACCTCGGACTGGGGCCGTTCGTAGGCCCGGAAGGACTCGCTGCAGTACCAGTCCATGGCGGCGGCGGCGTCGGACTGGGCGATGTCGATGTAGGAGCCCTCGCCGGTGTCGCGGGCGCGGATGACGGCGGCCAGGATGCCGAGCGCGCCGAAGAGCGGCCCGGCGTTGATGCCGATGGAGACGTGCTCGGGGATGTAGGTGAACCCCTCGTCGTCGGTGGCCACCTTCACGATGCCGGCCCAGGTGTCGTAGGCCACGCCGTGGCTCGGGTAGTCGCGGTAGGGCCCGGTCATGCCGTAGCCCGAGATGGTGCAGAAGACGATTTTCGGGTTGAGCGCCGCCAGCGCGTCGTAGCCCACGCCGCGCCGGGCCAGCGAGCCCGGCCGCATGGCCTCGACGACGACGTCGGCCCCGGCGGCCAGCTCCTTGAAGATGGCCACCCCGGCCTCGGTCCGCAGGTCCAGCACGAGCGAGCGCTTCCCCCGGTTGAGGTGGAGGTGCATGAGCGAGACCCCTTCGACGATGGGCCAGGTCATTTCGCGGATGTAGTCCCCCGCCGGGGGCTCGACCTTGATCACCTCGGCGCCCAGATCGACCAGGGCCGTCGTAATCTGGGCCGGACCCAGTGCCGAGCACTCGATGATCCTCAACCCGTGCAGTGGCGGCGTCGTCGCCATCGGACCTCCCGTCGTCGAAGGCCGGATCGTAGCGGGGACCCGCCTGGGCAATAGGCGTGAAGCCTGGCCATAATTGGGGCGGGCAATCCGGCCGGGGAAGGGGAATGCTGTGCGGGTGGATGCGCTGGACGACGCCCTGACCGTCTTCGCCGCCACGGCGCCGCAATACGGGCCTCTGGGTCTCTCCAACCACGGCCCCATGGCGGCCGAGGCGCTGGCCAGCCTGGGCCGGGCCGACGCCATCGAGGGCTGGGCCAAGCGGTACCTCAGGCGCCTCGACGACGCACCGGCCCCCGCCGACCGGCCCTTGTCCGAGGACGAGTGGCCGGCCTCGCTGGGCCGGGCCGACCGGTACCCCGAGTGGCTGGCCCTGTTCGAGCGGGAGGTGGCCGACCGGCCCGTGGCCGCCGTCGTGGGGGAATGGGTGCCCC
>DATNLP010000298.1:0-3741 GCA_035602795.1 Acidimicrobiales bacterium
CCTCCTTTCGCTGCTCGATGGCGCGAAGCTCGGCAAAGCGCTGGTCCGCCCGTGAGGCGGGTCCGGGCGAGGGCTGCGACGCGGGCCGCTGTGCGTGCCGAAAACCCCGTCCGCGCAGATCGGTACTCGTGGATCACTCCCCCGAGACGGTCGTGTAGGTGTATGGCGAGGCGTTCGATCTGGTCGGCTTCGAAAGGGTAGGGCAGCTCCCGGAGGGGTGCTGCCGCGGCGAGGGCGCGGAGCGTCTTACCCAGCGTTCCGTGATCGAGTTCATGCGGGGCATCCGGACACCGGTCAGCACGGTGGTGATCTTGGCGCTGCTGAGGATCTCATCGATCAGGGCGGGGTACTTGGCGTCGCGGTCGTGGATGAGGAACCTGGACCGCGGATATGGTCACGCAGGCCGATGGTGACCGTCGGCGGCGGCGCAAGGCATGGAGGGCGGACCAGCGGGATCGGGCCTGATCTCGGGGACGCCGCCCGGCATATTTCAGTCGGTGAAGGTGGGGTCGGCCCCGTGCAGCCGCGGCGCTCGCCCCTTGGGCTCCTCCCAGTCTTCCGACCGGCCCAGGGCGGTGAGGTCCAGCCACGAGTAGGCGTTGCCCAAGACGTCGGTGCCGCGCGCCCAGGCCGAGTAGGTGTGGTAGATCTGCATGCCATCGCGCAGGAAGCAGCTGACTCCCGACATCTCCACTGAGGTCTGGTCCCCGGTGACGATCTCCGGCTGGCTTCGGTAGTTGTATTCCAGTTGCGGCCTGTCCTTGTCCAGGGTGGCCTGGAAGTCGTAGTTGAAGTCGCTGCCGTGGGAGGAGTACCAGGGCACCGTCCACCCCCGCGCGGCCTGGTACTTCCGCAGCTTGTCCAGCGGCGCCCGGGCCACCAGGTCGAAGGCCGTATCGCGGGACCGCAGGTGCCGCAGTAGCCCGTCGGAGATCTCGTCTACGTCGGCTGTGCAGCCCGGGCACGCCGCGTCCCAGTCCGGCGCGAACATGACGTGCTTCACTATCAGCTGGCTGCTCTCCCCGAACAGCGCGGCCAGCGGGACCGTGCCGTCCGGGCCATCCAGGAGGTACTCCTTCTCGATCCGTACCATCGGGAGCCGCCGCCGCTTGGCGTTCATCGCGTCCCGCTGGCGGGTGGCTTCTTTCTCTTCCGCCAGCAGACTCTTCCTGGCCTGCAGCCATGCCTCGCGGGTCACGATCTGCGGAAGGGTCATCACAGCTCCTGTGCACGCGCTAGTCGCGTTGAGACAGTCTTCCAACCATGAAGACGAATGCCCGGCCCCGAAATCATCGGTCCGGCTTGCCATTTCCCGGAAGAATCCTCCGGCCCCGCGTGCCCGCCAGGGAGCAGCCAGGGGGACGTGCCCTGGTCGCCGAGGGCGGCGTGACCGCGGCGGGTTGCGGCCAGCTGCAGTGCCAGGGCGCCGAGGGGCTCGGGGAGGATGACGGGTTCACGGCGGAGCCGGATGCGGACCTGGCCGTCGGCGGCCTGGACGTGCCTGAAGGTGAGCCGGCCGCCGAGACGTACTAACCAGCCATGCCGGAAACACCGTTCGTGAGATAGGCCCCGCCCGTCCCTTGGGTCCCGTTACTTGATGCGGCGGGCGGCGGAAAGGCGACGCTGACAGTGAGGCCGCCTTCGGGTTGGGGAAAGATATCGAGCCTGGCTCCGTGGGCTTCGGCGATTTGGGAGACGATGGAAAGGCCGAGACCGAGGCCGTCCGGGCTGGCCGCCCGGTCCGGGGCGGCGCGTTGGAACGGCTCAAGCAGACGGACGATCTGGTCTGGCGGCACCGGCGGTCCGGTGTTGGCCACGGTGAGCGTCGTTTCTGCGCTGGCTACCAGCTCGACCTTGAGCTGGCCGCCGGCGATGTTGTATCGAATGGCGTTGTCGATCAAGTTCGAGACCAGCCGGTAGATGAGGCGAGTGTCCCCGGACACCTGGGCATGATCGAGGGCAGTGTCGACCTGTAGCCCTGTGGCTTTCGCAGATGGCTGGCGGTCGGTGAGGACGTTCTCCACGATGGTGGTGAGGTCGACGGTTTGCCGGTGCTCGAGGCCACGTTGACTGCGGGCCAAGGTGAGCAAGGCGTCGATGAGTTCGGCCTGGTCTTTGCCCGCGTCGATTGCCTCCTGGCAGGCGGCTCGGAGCGAGTCGAGGGTGACGTCGGGGTCGGCTAGCGCTACTTGGAGGAGGGTCTGGCTGAGCATGAGCGGGGTGCGCAGCTCGTGGGAGGCGTTGGCGACGAAGCGTCGCTGGGAGTCGAATGCCGCTTCGAGGCGGGCGAGCAGCCCGTCGATGGTGTCGCCGAGGTCTTTGAGTTCGTCGTCGGGGCCGGGGAGTGCAAGGCGTTCATGCAGGTTGCGCTCGGAGATCTGACGGGTGGTGGTCGTCATCACCCGCAGCGGCCGCAGGACTCGGCCTGCGACGAGCCAGCCGAGGGCCACGGATACCCCGATCATGCCGAGGAGAATGATGCAGGACCCGGCGATGAACTCGCTGGTGTTGAGGGCCTGTGAGTGGCCAAGAAGACCGATATGTACCGTCGCGCCGCCACCGCTAGGGGCCGCGCTCGCTCCGTGCGGTGCCAGCCCATTGGTGACCGGTCCTTTATGAACAGACCTTTGTACTTGCGTGATGTCGGTGGGCTTTGGGCGCCCGGCCAGGATGATCACGAAGTAGGTGACGAAGACGAGTACGACACCTGAGGGGAAGAAGAGACCGCAGTAGAGCGCGGTCAGGCGAAAGCGGGCGCTCCGCCGTCGGCGGGAACCGGAGGGCCGGTCGCTGGGCCGTTCGCGCCGCATCATGATCAGTCGGCGATCCGGTAGCCGGCTTTGGCCACGGTCTCGATCAGGGGCGGGTCGCCGAGCTTGGCGCGGAGGCGGCTGATGGTGGTCCTGACCGCCTGGCTGAAGGGGTCGGCCGCCTCGTCCCACACGCGTTCGAGGATCTCCTCAGCGGACACGACGACGCCCGGCCTGGTCAGGAGGACTTCGAGGACGGCGAACTCCTTAGGGTTGAGCGGCAAGGCCCGGCCGGCCCTGGTGGCGATCCGATGCGACGGATCGAGCTCTAGGCCGCCGTAGGTGAGGGTCGGGGGCAATGCTGTTCCAGGACGGCGGACCAGCGCGCGGATGCGTGCCACCAGTTCGGTGAAGTCGCAGGGTTTCGGGAGGTAATCGTCTGCGCCGATGGCGAGGCCTTCGACTCGGTCATGCACGGCGCCGGCGGCGGTCAGCATCAGCACGCGGCTGGGCGACCCTTCGGCCGCGAGCGCTTTGCATACCTGGTCGCCATGTACGACGGGGATGTCCCGGTCCAGCACGACGACATCGTAGGCGGTGAGCGCGAGGTGATCGAGGGCGTCCTGCCCGTCGAAGACGACGTCGACTGCCATGCCCGCCTGGCGCAGGCCGGTGGCCATTGTCATGGCCAGCTTGGCGTGATCCTCGACTACCAGCACCCTCATCTCGCTTCCCCTTCGCCGTCCCGGTTGATTGATGGTGGCCGGCCTCCTCGGGTCGGTCTGATCAATCCAGGATGCCGGATCGGATGTTGCAGAACCATTACTGCGTTGCGGCCTTGCAACACCGGCTCCCGTAGAACGTGCTTATGAGACACACCAGCAATCAACAGAACGACGAGCCGGCGGCATCGACGCGCAGAGCCGCAGGCCCATCGCGAGTACGCGGCCGACTGTGCCGGCGCGGCCTCGCCATGGTGGCGCTGCTTGCG
>DATNLP010000303.1:0-10259 GCA_035602795.1 Acidimicrobiales bacterium
GATGTGGCGCGGCCAGGCCAGGTAGCGCTCGAGATAGATCTCCGGACGGCCGAAGTAGGCCTGGGCCTCGCGCTGGGCCGATTCCACGGCCTCGGCCGCCTCGCCGGCCGCCCCGACGACCTTCATGCCGCGGCCGCCGCCGCCGTAGGCCGCCTTGATGGCGACCGGCCAGCCGTGCTCCTGGCCGAAGGCCACCACCTCGTCGGGTGAGGTCAGCGGCTCGGAACGGCCGGGTACGCCCGCCACGCCCGCCTTCTCGGCGGCCAGGCGGGAGCTGATCTTGTCGCCCATGACCTCGATGGCCTCGGGCGGCGGGCCGATGAAGGTGACGCCCCGTTCGGTGATGGCGCGGGCGAAATCGGTGTTCTCGGAGAAGAAGCCGTAGCCGGGATGGACGCCGTCGGCCCCGCTCTGCTCGATGGCCCCGAGGATCGCCTCGGTGTTGAGGTAGCTGTCGGCCGCCGACTCGCCACCCAGGGCGTAGGCCTCGTCGGCCATGCGCACGTGCAGTGCATCACGGTCGAGGTTGGAATAGACGGCCACGGTCCCGATGCCCATCTCGCGGCACGTCCGGATCACCCGGACGGCGATCTCGCCACGGTTTGCGATCAGGATCTTCTGGAGCACGCTGGGCCTTTCCTCCGCTCGTGGGCCATCACAATTGCACGCCTCGTATGGTGTCCGCCATGTGGACCGGGGAATGGCAGATCCGCTGGTTCGACGAGATCGACTCCACCAATTCGTACCTCCGTGACCAGGCTCGCCAGGGTGCCCCCGACGGTCTGGTGGCCGTGGCCGACCACCAGACCGTCGGCCGCGGGCGCCTCGACCGGCGCTGGGAGTCGCCGCCGGGGGCCAACCTGCTGGCGTCGGTCCTGTTGCGCCCCCGGTGCCGCCCAGACGACCTGCACCTCTGCACGGGGGCGCTCGCCCTGGCCGCCGCCGACGCCTGCCGGGAGGTGGCCCGGGTGGAGCCGGCGCTCAAGTGGCCCAACGACCTGCTGGTGGGAGGGGCGAAGCTGGCCGGGATCCTGGCCGAGGCCGAATTCGACGGGGGTGTGCTGGCGGCCGTCGTGGCCGGGATCGGCGTCAACGTGGCCTGGCCCGGTCCGGCCGGTGCCGGGGGCACCTGCCTGGACGACCTGGACCGGGGGGCGCAGCCGGTGGACCGCAAGGTCCTGCTCGACCGCCTGCTGTCGGCGCTGGCGGCGCGGCGCCCCCTGCTCGACGACGAGGCGGGGCGGCGGGACCTGGCCGACGAGGTGCGCCGGCGCTGCGCCACCGTGGGCCAGCTGGTCCGGGTCACGCTGCCCGCCGACGAGCTGGTCGGAACGGCCGTGGCCATCGACGACGCGGGGCGCCTGGTGGTGGAGACGCCGGGCGGGCCGCACCGCGTCACCGCGGGCGACGTGGTGCATCTGCGACCCGGCTGACCCCGGGAGAAGGGGTTCTGGCCTGGGCTATCATGACCCGACTATGCGCCTTCTCGTGACGGGAGGTGCCGGTTTCATCGGGTCGAATTTCGCCCGCTACTGGGTTGAACAGCACCCCGAGGACCATGTCGTCGTGTACGACGTCCTGACCTACGCCGGCAACCGACCCAACCTGTCCGACATCGAGGACCGGATCGTCTTCGTGCAGGGGGACATCTGCGACCCCGAGGCGGCCGAGAAGGCGCTGCGGGGCGAGGACATCGACACCGTCGTCCACTTCGCCGCCGAGTCCCACAACTCGCTGGCCGTGCTCAACCCCGGGCTGTTCTTCCGCACCAACGTGCTGGGCACCCAGACCATGCTCGAGGCGGCCCGCCAGAGCGGGGTGGCACGCTTCCACCACGTCTCGACCTGCGAGGTCTACGGGGACCTCCCGCTCGACGCCGACGAGGCGTTCACCGAGGAGTCGCCGTACCGGCCCCGCACGCCCTACAACGCCTCGAAGGCGGGGGCGGACCACGCCGTGCGGGCCTACGCCGAGACCTACGGGCTGCCCATCACCATCACCAACTGCGCCAACAATTACGGTCCTTATCAGTTCCCCGAGAAGCTGATCCCGCACTTCTGCGCGCTCGCCCTCGACGACCAACCGCTCACGCTCTACGCCAGCACGGAGAACCGCCGCGAGTGGCTGCACGTGGTCGACCACTGCACCGCCATCGACGCCGTGCTGGCCCGGGGCCGGGTGGGGGAGACGTACCACGTCGGTAGCGGCGTGGAGGCCTCCATCATGGAGGTGGCCGACCGGATTTTGGGCGCGCTGGGCAAACCGGAGTCGCTCAAGACGATCGTGCCCGACCGCCCGGGCCACGACCGGCGCTACGTGCTCGACGCGTCGAAACTGCAGACCGAGTTGGGCTGGGCGCCGTCGGTCGAGTGGGAGGAGGGCCTGGCCGACACCGTGGCCTGGTACGCCGCCCACCGTGACTGGTGGGAGCCGCTGGTGGCGCGGGCCCCGGTCGTCGAGGGCGCCTGGGGTTCCGGAAAGGGTTGAGCGGGTGCGCATCCTGATCACGGGGGCGGACGGGCAGCTCGGCCGTGACCTGCGTGACTGCCTGGTCGGGGTGGTGCCGGTCGGGGGCCGGCGCTGCGCGCTGTTGGGCCCCGAGGGGCCGCGGCCCGGGCTCGGGCACGAGGTGTTGGCCACCGACATCGACACCATGCGCGTCGACGACCGCGACGCCGTCCTGCACACGTTCTTGTCCTTCCGCCCACAGCTGGTACTGCACGGCGGTGCGCTCACCGCCGTCGACCTGTGCGAGACCGAGGTCGACCTGGCCTACGCGGTGAACGCGGCCGGCACCCGGAACGTGGCCGAGGCCGCCGAGCTGGTCGACGCGCACGTCGTGTACGTGTCGACCGACTACGTCTTCGATGGCACCGGGAGCCGGCCCCACCGCGAGTGGGACGAGACGCATCCGGCCTCGGTGTACGGCGCCTCCAAACTGGCCGGCGAGCGCGAGTGCCGGCCCGGGTCCACCATCGTCCGCACGAGTTGGGTGAGCGGCGCGCACGGAGCCAACATGGTGGTGACCGCGCTGCGCCTGGCCGCACAGGAGGGGGAGCTGCGCTTCGTCGACGACCAGCACGGGTCGCCCACCTTCACCGCCGATCTGGCACCGGTCATTGTCACGCTCGGCCTCGATCGCCGACCCGGTGTCTTCCACGTCACCAACAGCGGCACCACCACCTGGTGGGGCTTCGTCCGGGCCGTGCTGGCCGAGGCCGGTGGAGATCCCGAGCGGGTCAAGCCGATCACGACCGCCGAGCTGGACCCGGCCCGGTACCCGGCACCGCGGCCGGCCAACTCGGTCCTCGACAACATGGCCCTGCGCCTGGCCGGCCTGCCTGCCCTACCCACCTGGCAGGACGCACTGGCCCGGCTCGTCCCCGCTCTCCGGCCGCACCTGGCGGTCGCGTGAGCCCGCCCACCAACGGACGCGCCGGCCAGAGCACGGTGGCCGTCATCGGCGCCGGCTACGTCGGGCTGCCCACGGCGGCCACGCTGGCCCACTTCGGCCATTCAGTGGTCCTGGCCGAGCGGGAGCGGAGCCGGCTGGCCGCGCTGCGCGTCGGGCGCATGCCCATTGTGGAGGTCGGGCTAGACGACCTGGTTGCGGAGGGGGTGGCGGCCGGCCGGTTGACCTTCACCGACTCGGCCGTTGATGCCGTGACGGGGGCCGAGTTCGTGTTCCTGTGCGTGGCCACCCCCCAGAGCGCCGACGGGTCGGCCGACCTGTCCCACGTGGAGTCGGCGGCCAAGGAGATCGCCTCGCACCTGGAGCCCGGCGCCATCGTGGTGAACAAGTCGACGGTGCCCGTGGGCTCGGCCAGCATGGTCGAGCAGGTGATCGGCCGGCCCGACATCACCGTCGTGTCCAACCCCGAGTTCCTGCGTGAGGGCACGGCGGTGCTCGACAGCCTCAAGCCTGACCGCATTGTGGTCGGGGCGGACGACGCCCGGGCGGCGGCCAAGGTGGGTGAGCTCTTCTCGAGCACGTCAGCCCCGCTCATCGTGACCGACACCACGACGTCGGAGACGATCAAGTACGCCTCCAACGCCTTCCTGGCCACCAAGCTGAGCTTCGTCAACGCGCTGGCCGGCCTGTGCGAGGAGGTCGGGGCGGACGCCCGCGACGTCCTGCTCGGTCTGGGCTACGACAAGCGCATCGGCTTCGAGTTCCTCCGCCCCGGGCCGGGCTGGGGCGGCTCCTGCCTGCCCAAGGACACCCGCGCCCTGCTGCACACCGCGAGTGAGGTCGGCTACGACTTCTCCCTCCTCGCCGGGGCCATCGCCTCCAACGACGGGCAGCTGAGCCGGGTGGTGGGCAAGGTCGAGGCGGCCTGCGGCGGCTCCGTCGACGGGGCAACCCTGGCCGTGTGGGGGTTGACGTTCAAGGCCAACACCGACGACCGGCGCGACTCGCCCAGCCTGCAGGTGGTGCACCGCCTGGTGGAGCTCGGCGCGACCGTGCAGGCCTTCGACCCGACCGTCGACCCCGAGGCGGACGTCCCCGAGGACCTGCGCGGGCTGGAGCTGCGGGGCGACCCCTACGAGGCGGCCGTGCGCGCCCGCGCCCTGGTCGTGCTGACCGAATGGGACGAGTTCCGCTGGCTCGACTTCGCCCGCGTCCTCGCGGTGATGGCCGAGCCCTCCATCGTCGACGCCCGCAACCTGCTCGACCCGGCTGCGGTACGGCGTATGGGCTTTCGTTACACCGGGATCGGCCGCCGGTGAGCCGGGTCGTGGTGGCGGGCGGGGCGGGGTTCCTGGGGTCGCACCTGTGCGACCGTCTCATTGCGCGCGGTGACGTCGTGGTGTGCCTGGACGACCTGTCGACCGGCACGCGGGAGAATGTGGCGCACCTGCTCGGCCACGAGCACTTCAGCCTCATCGTCACCGACGTGAGCGAAAAGGTGGAGCTCGAGGACGAATCGACGATCGACGCCGTGTGCAACCTGGCGTCGCCCGCGTCGCCGCCGGCCTACCTGGCCCGCCCGTTCGACACGCTGGCCGTGGGCAGTGAGGGCACGCGCCGTCTCCTCGAGCTGGCCCGGGAGCACGAGGCCCGGTTCCTGATGGCGAGCACGAGCGAGGTGTACGGGGACCCCGAGGTGCATCCGCAGGTGGAGTCCTACCGGGGCAACGTCGACCCGACGGGACCGCGCAGCGTCTACGACGAAGCCAAGAGGTTCGCCGAGAGCCTGACCATGGCCATGCACCGTGCCCACGGGGTCGACGTGGGCATTGCGCGCATCTTCAACACCTACGGACCCCGGCTCTCGGCCGGAGACGGGCGCGTCGTCTCCAACTTCATCGTGCAGGCGTTGCGGGGCGAGCCCCTGACCGTCTACGGGGACGGTAGCCAGACGCGTAGTTTCTGTTACGTGGAGGACGAGATCTCCGGCCTGCTGGCCCTGCTGGACTCTTCGCTGACCGGGCCGGTCAACATCGGGAACCCCGACGAGCGGACCATGCTCGAGCTGGCCCACTTCGTCCTGGACGTCACGGGCTCGACCTCCGACATCGTCTTCGAGCCGTTGCCGACCGACGACCCGACGCGGCGCTGCCCCGATATCACCCTGGCCCGGACCGAGTTGGGGTGGGAGCCCCTCATCGGCCTGCGGGAGGGGATCGAGCGCACCATCGAGTACTTCGCAGGGAGGGTGGAGCACCCATGACCGACGCAGAGGTGACGCAACCGGCCGAACGCACCTACCGGACGCTGACCGTCATCACGCCGCTGTTCAACGAGCGCTCCACGGTGGCCGAGGTGATCCGCCGCATGCGCGCCGTCGAGCTGCCGCTGGTGCTCCAGATCATCGTCGTCGACGACGGTTCGAGCGACGGTTCGGACAAGGTGCTGGCGGCGCTCGAGGACTCCACGGTGCGCGTGATCACGCACCTGAAGAACCAGGGCAAGGGCGCCGCCATCCGCTCGGGCCTGGCCGAGGCCAAGGGTGACCTGGTGATGATTCAGGACGCCGACCTGGAATACGACCCCAACGACTGGCCCAAGCTGCTCGACCCGATCCTGCGCGGCAAGGCGCTCGTCGTCTACGGCAGCCGGTTCACCGGCGAGCGGAAGAACATGCTCCCGCTGCATTGGATCGGCAACCGCGTGTTGTCGCTGCTGACCAACGTGCTGTACAGCTCGACCCTCTCGGACATGGAGACCTGTTACAAGCTCTTCGACGCCAAGGTGCTCGAGGACATCACCGTCGTGTCGAACCGCTTCGAGTTCGAACCTGAAATCACGGCCAAGGTCCTCCGGCGGGGCTACCGGATTTACGAGGTGCCGATCTCCTATGCGGGTCGCGAGCCCGGCGAAGGAAAGAAGATCACGTGGCGCGACGGCTTCGGCGCCGTGAAGACGCTGATCAAGTTCCGCTTTGTCCGGGAGTACTGAGCGCGGCGTGCCCGGGACGATCGGTGTCGTCGTGGTCGACCACGATGCCGGGCCGCTCCTCAGGGGTTGCGTGCACTCCGTGTTGACGGAGGGCGCCTCTTCCGTCGTGGTCGTCGAGAACGGCGCACCCGGCAGCGCGGCGGCGGCGCTCGAGGAGTTGCTCGTCGAGGGGCCGCTGGCGCCCGTGCACGTCGTGCAGCCGGGCCGCAACCTCGGCTTCGGTGCCGGCGTCAACCGGGGGCTGGCTGCGCTGGCCGGGGCGTGCCCACCACCTGATTGGGTGCTGGTGTCCAATCCCGACCTGGTCGTGCACCCCGGTGCGCTCGCCGCGCTGCGCCATTCTCTCGAGGCCAACCCGGCTTGGGCTGTGGTGGGGCCGCGCATCTACACCGAGACCGGGGACGTCTACCCGTCTGTCCGCACCTTCCCCTCCTTCACCGACGCCGCCGGCCACGCGCTCCTGGCGCTGTTCAATCCGGACAACTCCTTCACCCGGCGCTACAACCCCGGCGCCCCCGAGGGGGAGGTCGTGACGCAGGCGGGTTGGGTCTCGGGCTCGTGCTTCCTGGCCCGGAGGAGTGCACTCGAGGAGCTGGGCGGGTTCGACGAGGCCTACTTCATGTACGCCGAGGACATGGACCTGTGCTGGCGGGCCCACCATGCCGGCTGGGGCGTCGGCTTTGCCGGCACCGCCGAGGTCACCCACGTGCAGGGCGTGAGCACCGCCCGCCACCCGTACCGCATGATGGTGGCCCACCACCGCTCCGCCCTGCGCTTCACGCTACGCACGACGTCGGGCTGGCGCCGGGCCGCCCTGCCCCTGGCCGTCCTGGTGCTCGGCGTCCGCATGGCCATGGCGGCCGTCCGGCTCGCCGTGTCCAGGTAGAGGCCGCGTGTCGAGGCATCGCGGCTGGGCGATCGTCGCCCTGGCCGCCATCGCCACCTGCGTGCTGGCTCTGGCCGCGGCCGCCGTGGTGAGCGGCCCCGGACCGCCGGCGGTGCGCGTCGAGCCCGAGGTCCAATTCGCGCTCCCGCCCACGTCGCTGGGGTGCTCCGGCAGTACCCAGCTGCCCGGTGGCGGCGTGCGCCTGCCGCTGACCGTGAGCACGGTGGCGGGCCAGACGGCCGAGTCCGTGAACGTCTGCATCGGCGGGCGCGGCCCGTTCCCCTTCGTGCTCGACTCCGGAGCCGGCGAGTCGACCATCGACGCCAAGCTGGCCAAGCGTCTGCACCTGGGGGAGGCCGGCCCGTCCAGCCTGTTCGCCGGCGTGGGCTGCACGGGAACGGCGCAGCCCGTGCAGGTGTCGTCGTGGTCCATGGACGGTCTCGCCCTGGACCCGCAGCAGCTGACGGCCGCCACGCTGCCCCAGATCGGGGGCAAGGGAGAGCCGGACGGCCTCCTGGGCTCCGACGTGCTGGGCCGTTTCGGCGCCGTGCGCGTCGACTTCGCCGCCGGCACCTTGACCCTGCCGGGCGCCGAGGGCGCCCCCCTGAGCGGGACCGCCTCCTACACGGGTCCGGTGGGGTCACCCCCGACGACGCTGACCCAGGGAGGGGGCACCACCGTGCCACTGACTGTGTCGCCGGTGGCGGGCGACATCTCGCTCAGCGTCGAGGTCCGCTTCCACAATGGGCCTCAGCGCAGCTTCGTGGTGGACACCGGCTCGTCGCAGAGCGTGGTGGCGTCCTCGGTGGCCCGGAGCGAGTCGCTCCCGTCGACCAACCTGGCGCAGCGCCAGGCGACAGTGTGCTCGACCATCACCGTCGCACTGGTGCACAGCGGGACCTGGTCCGTGCCGGGCCAGGTCCTGTACCCGCAACTAGTGGGCGAGACCGACTTCGGGGTCATCAGCGCCGGCGGCACCGAGGGCCTGCTCGGTTCAGACCAGCTCAGGCGTTACGGGTGGGTCGTCCTCGACTACGCCGGGGGAAGGCTCGTGCTGGGCTGACCGGTCAGATGGTTCCCTCAGGTCACCGGCATCCGTGGACGAGGGGATCACCGCGTCGAACTCGTCGAGCGGTTCTCTGCCGGAGCGGGTGCAGCAACTCAGCCGGGCGGCGACAGCAGGAGCTCGAGGTCGCGGAGCCCTTCGGGGGACCCGATCTCGTAGAACCGTTGATGGACCTCGAAGCCACCCAACCGACCCTGGAGGCTCAGCTCCCCGAAGAGAGCTGCCAGATCGCTCGCGGTGTCCGGGGGGATCTGCTGCTCGATCAGCCTTGTGCTCAATGCCGAGAGGCCGTAGTCGACGAAACGCATGTCTGGCGAGGGATCAGCAGCGTGCTTCTCGTAGCGCGTCACGCGCGCGCCGTCGAACGCCGCGTTGCTCTCCTCCCAGCGGCCGTCGTTGCGGAACACCGTCATCAGTGCCGGAAAGCGTCCTTGCCGGTGGGCCGTGTCCACCTGACTGAGATCCACCGTGAGGTAGGAATCACCGTACAGCACGAGGAACCGGTCCTCGAGCAGGTCGAGATCGAGCGCCAGCCGCAACGCACCGGCGGTCCCCCGGAGATCGAGCCCTTCGTCGACGTAGCGGACTTGGAGGTTCCATCGGGATCCGTCCCCGATAAAGGAGCGAATCTGGTCACCCAGGTACCCGATGCTGTAGAGGACCTGGGATGCGCCCTGGGCGGACAGCCAGCTCAGTTGCAGCTCGGCAAACGGGCGTCCGGCCACCGGTATCAGGCACTTCGGAATCTCCGGTGCGTAGGCCCGCATGCGTGTCCCCAAGCCACCGGCCAGGATGACAACCTGCACGGTCAGTCCCGGACGAGTACGACGGAACCGTCCAGGTCGAAGGTGAAGCGGACCTCCGTGAGACCCTCGGCCGCCAAAGCCACTCGAAGGGCGTCCTGGTCTTCTGCGTAAAAGAGGAGGAACCCGCCGGCCCCGGCACCGACGAGCTTGCCGCCAACGGCCCCGTTGGACATGGCCAGCTCGTAGAAGCTGTCGATGGCGGGATTGGTCATCGCGGTCGATCGTTCCTTTTTGTGCTGCCAGTGGCGGTCCATAATGCGCCCGAATGCCAACGGGTCGTCGGTCTCGAGCGCCTTCCTCACCTCGAGCCCAAGCTCTTTGATTTGGTGCAGGTTCTCCACCATCTTCCTGTCACCGACCTCGGACTTGGTCTTCTGTTCCTCGAGAACCACGTCGGCGGCACGTGAGTATCCGGTGAAGAACATCAACAGGTGCTCTTCGAGGTCTCGAAGGGTTTCGTTGGACACGGCGAGCGGTGAAGCGCGGACGCCGCCGTCACGTTCGAACTCCATGCAGGTGAGCCCGCCAAAGGCGGCGATGTACTGGTCTTGCTTTCCCACCGGCCGCCCGAGGCCCTCGATTTCGATCTCACAGGCTTCAGCGGCGAGCGAACTCGCGGTGACGTGCTCGCGCCGGAAGGCACAGAGGGCTCGCAGCAGGCCGACAGTGAACGCGCCCGACGAGCCGAGACCAGTTCCTGCGGGAATGTCGGCAATGCTCACCATTTCGATTCCGGGTCCAACGGGGTGCCGTAGAAATGCTTCGCGCACGATCGGATGCTCGATATCTTCGATCGACTCGACCCGCTCGAGAGCCGAGTACTTGAGGAAATAATCATTGGTAAACGTGCGGTTGATCGCGATGAAGATGTACCGATTGATCGCGGCCGAGACGACCAAGGCGCCATACCGATCCGAGTAGGAGGGCAGGTCGGTACCGCCGCCTCCGAGGCTGATCCGCAGTGGTGTCCGGGTGATGATCACGTCGTCAGGTCCGATCGGGCCCAGTCAGAGCGTCAGGCCGGACTGTTGCGCATCGTCGTGGAACATCACCACGGTGTCTCGCGAGACCTCTTCGAGGCTCCTGCCGAGGCCTCCG
>DATNLP010000317.1:0-5517 GCA_035602795.1 Acidimicrobiales bacterium
CTCGACGTGCTGGCCGAACGGGCGCCCGCCGTGCGCTTCATCCGCACCGGGAACGCCGCGGTGAACGCGCCCATGATCGCCGTCAACGACATGATGGGCTTCGAGATCGTCGGCGAGGGTCAGTTCTGGCAGAAACACCTCGTCCCGGCGTCCGCCCCGCCCACGGCCCTGCCTCCGTCCCCGCCGTGAGCGCCACCGGGGTCACTGTGGTCGCCATCGATCCGTCCGACGCTGACGCCTTCGACGAATGGTTCGCGGTACTCCACGTCACCGACATGGAGCAGGAGCTGGGGGGGCCGGGATGGCAACGCGTCGAACGGCTCGGCCTGGCCCTGGACCAAGACGGCCCCGAGGAGCACCGGTGCTTGGTCGCCCGGTGCGAGGGTGATGGCCCCGTCCTCGGCATCGCCGACCTCGAGATGTTCCGCCGTGAGAACCAGCACGTGGCCCGCCTGGACGTCCGGGTCCTCTCCGAGCACCGCCGAGAGGGCGTGGGAACGGCCATCGTCGCGGCCGCGGCCCGAATGGCCACCGAGGCCGGCCGGACCGCGTTGGGCGGCATGGACCAGACGCCGGTCCGGGAGGGCTACGTCGATGCCAGTGGCCCGTTCGCCCGCCACCTCGACTTCGACGTCGCCCTGCGCATGGTGCGCCGGCGCCTGAAGCTGCCGCTCGGCCGGGACCACCAGACGAGGCTGCGGCAGCATCCGCACGCGACACCGATCGGCTACACGCTGCTCACTTGGCACGATCGCTGGCCCGACGAGTACATGGAGGACCGCTGCGAGCTCGGGCGCCGGATGTCGACCGACGTCCCGATGGGGGAGCAGGAGCTCGATGAGGAAGTGTGGGACGCCGCCCGCGTCCGCGCCATCGAGGCCAGCCTGCAGGCACAGAACCGAGCCAAGGTGACGACGGTTGCCCGCCACGACGCCACCGGCCGGCTCGTCGCCTTCTCCGAGGTGGTGGTCCCGCTCGGAGCACCGGAGTCGTCGTGGCAGCACGACACGCTCGTCATGCGCGAGCACCGGGGGCACCACCTGGGCTTCGCCACCAAGGTGGCCAACCTCTGGGCCACGCTCGAGCGCCATCCCGGCGTGCGCGCCATCAACAGCTGGAACGCGGCGGAGAACGAGCACATGATCGCCGTCAACGACGCCATGGGCTTCGAGGTCGTCGCCCTGTCCAACTACTGGCTCAAGGAGCTCTGACCCCGGCCCGACCCCGATCCCGATCCGCGATCCGGGGCCGGGGCCGGGGCTACACACAACCGCCGAGCTCGGTGAAGAAAGCGCGCCCATCCACTTCACATCCCGGTGCAGTCCCACCCTGGTACGGCCTACTTATGCGGTTTTGTGTATATTGATGCGATGAAAGTCGGGATCGCCGGGGCCTCGGGCTACACGGGGGCGGAGTTGCTGCGGCTCCTGGCCGCGCATCCGCAGTTCGAGGTGGCTGTCGCCACCGCCCATTCCCACGCCGGGCTCCCCGTCGGCGGGTATACGCCCTCCCTCCGGGCCGCCTACCCCGACCTGGTCTACGAGGACACCAGCCTGGCCGCCCTCGACGGCCTCGACCTGGTCTTCTGTGCCCTCCCGCACGGCGGGTCGCAGAAGTTCGTGCCCGAGCTGCGGGCGGGGGTCGGGGGTATCGTCGATCTGGCCGCCGATTTCCGGCTCGACGATGCCGAGGCCTACCCGCAGTGGTACGGCGAGGCGCACGCGGCGCCCGACCTGCTGGCCGACGCCGTCTACGGGCTGCCCGAGCTCTTCCGGTCGGCCCTACCCGGCGCCACGCTGGTGGCGGCCGCCGGCTGCTACCCGACCTCGGCCGGGCTCGCCCTGGCCCCTCTCGTGCGCGCCGGCCTGGTCGAGCCCTCTGGCATCGTCGTCGACGCCGCCTCGGGCGTCTCCGGTGCGGGACGCGGCCCCAAGGAGTCCCTGCACTTCGGGACGGTCGACGAGGACTTCACCGCCTACGGCCTGCTGACCCATCGCCACACCCCCGAAATGGAGCAGATCCTCGGCGCCCAGGTGCTCTTCACCCCGCATCTCGTCCCCATGGTGCGCGGCATCCTGTCCACGTGTTACGCCCGCCCGACCATGACGCCCGGCGCCGGCACTCTGACGACGGCCACTGTGCTCGACGCGCTGCACGACGCCTACGACGACGAGCCCTTCGTGGTCGTCACCGACGATCCGCCGTCGACCAAGGCCACGGCGGGGTCCAACACCGCCCACGTCACGGCGCGCGTCGACGAGCGCACGGGCTGGGTCCTGTCGCTCTGCGCGCTCGACAACCTCGTCAAGGGTGCGTCGGGCCAGGCCATCCAGTGCGCCAACGCCGCCCTCGGCCTGCCCGAGACCACCGGCCTCCCCGTCGCCGGGTTGTACCCATGAGTGTCACCGCAGCGGGCGGTTTCGTGGCTGCCGGGGGATCGGCCGGGATCAAGGCCAACGATGCGCTCGACGTAGCGGTCGTCGCCACCACGGACGGCCGCGCCGTGCCGGCGGCCGGCGTGTTCACGTCCAACCTGGCCGCCGCCGCGCCGGTGCAGGTCAGCCGCACCCACCTTGCGGCCACCAGAGGGCGGGCGGCTGGCGTCATCCTGACGTCGGGCAACGCCAACGCCGCCACCGGTGAGCCCGGTCGCCATGCGGCGCAGCGGTTGTGCGCCGTCGTGGCGGACGGGATCGGCGCCACCTCCGACGAAGTCCTCATCTGCCAGACCGGCCTCATCGGCATCCCGTTTCCGATCGACGTCATCGAGCCCCGGGTGACCGGCATCGTCGAGGCGCGCGCGGGCAGCGCCGAGGACGCCGCGGGCGCGGCCCGGGCCATCATGACGACCGACACCGTGCAGAAGGAGGTGGTGGTGGCCGGCGACGGCTTCACCGTCGGCGGCATGGCCAAGGGGGCCGCCATGCTGGCGCCGAACATGGCCACCATGCTGGCCGTGTGCACGACCGACGCCGCGGTGGACCCCGAGACCCTGTACAAGGCGCTGGCGGCGGCCGTCAGCGACTCGTTCAACACCATCACCGTCGACGGGTGCACCTCCACCAACGACACCGTGCTGGTGCTGGCCAGCGGCACGGCGGCCAGCCCCACACCCCCCGCGCTGACCGAGGCGCTCACCCAGGCCTGTCGCTCCCTGGCCGAGCAGATGGTGAACGACGCCGAGGGTGCCACCAAGGTGGCTCATGTGTGCGTCCGCGGCGCCGAGAGCGACGCCGCCGCGCACGCAGCCGCCCGCAAGGTGGCCGACTCCATGCTGGTGCAGTGCTCGCTGTTCGGCCAGGACCCGTACTGGGGCCGGGTCGTCTCCGAGCTCGGCTCGGCCGGGACGCCCTTCGACATCGACCGGGTCTCGGTGGCCTACGGCGGCGTGGTGGTGTGCGCCGGCGGGGTGGCGGCCGCGCACGACTCCGCGGCGGTGGTGGCCCACCTGGCCGGGCGCCACATCGAAATCGACTGCGACCTCGGGCTCGGCTCGGGCCGGGCGGTGGTGCTGGGCACCGATCTCGGCTACGGCTACATCGACGAGAACAAGACGACGTCGTGACGGCCGACGCCGCCTCCCTGCCGCAGAAGGTCACCCGGGCCCAGAAGGCCGCGGCCGAGAAGAAGGCGTCGGTCCTCGTGGAGGCCCTGCCCTACATCCGGCGCTTCTGGGGGAAGATCGTCGTCGTCAAGTACGGCGGCAACGCCCTGCACGCGTCGGGCGACGGCAAGCGCGACAACGGCGGCCGTGCCACCGACGCGCTGGCCTCGTTCGCCCAGGACGTCGTCCTCATGCGCGCCGTCGGGATGCTGCCCGTGGTGGTGCACGGTGGCGGCCCGCAGATCGGCGAGCTCATGACGCGGCTGGGCAAGGTGACCGAGTTCCGCGATGGCCTGCGGGTGACCGATGCCGACACGCTCGACATCGCCCGCATGGTGCTGGTGGGCAAGGTGAACCGCGACATCGTGTCCGCCATCAACGTGCACGGGCCGCTGGCCGTCGGCATGTCGGGCGAGGACGCCAAGCTGATCACGGCGGCCCAGACGCACGTCGACCTCGGCTTCGTGGGCAACGTGGCGCTGGTCGACCCGACCATGCTGCAGCGCCTGGTCGCCGAGGGCCTCATCCCGGTGGTGGCCACCATCGGCGCCGACGAGTCGGGCCAGGCCTACAACATCAACGCCGACACCGTGGCCGGCGCGCTGGCCGAGGCGCTGCAGGCGGAGAAGCTGATCTTCCTGACCGACATCGAGGGCCTGCGGGTGGTGGCCGACGACCCGAGGACGGTCATCCAGCAGGCCTCGCTCGAGGTCATCGACGAAATCGTGCGTAGCGGCGGCGTCCAGGGCGGCATGATGCCCAAGGTGGAGGCCTGTGCGCGCGCGGTGCGGGGTGGGGTGAACCGGGCCCACATCCTCGATGGCCGGGTGCCCCACGCGCTGCTGCTCGAGCTCTTCACCGACTCCGGCGTCGGCACCATGGTGATGCCGTGACCAGCCCGAGCCCGACCCCAAATCCGACCCCGACCCCCACCCCGGGCCGCGAGGCCCTGATGCGCACCTACGCCGAGCCGCCGGCCACGTTCGTGCGCGGCGAGGGCACGGTGCTCTACGACGCTGAGGGCAAGAGCTACCTCGACTTCATCACCGGCCTGGCCGTGGTGTCGCTCGGCCACGCCCACCCGTCGGTGGCCGACGCCGTGGCCGAGCAGGCCCGCACCCTGACCCACGTCTCCAACCTGTACGGCAACACGCTGGCTCCCGAGGTGGCCCGCACCATCGACCGGCTGATCAACGGCGGCACCGGCCAGGCGGGCGGGCAGGTCTTCTTCGCCAACTCGGGTGCCGAGGCGAACGAGTGCGCGCTGAAGCTGGCCCGGCGCTGGGCCGGCGGCGGGCGCTACGTCGTGATCAGTGCCGACAACTCGTTCCACGGTCGCACCCTGGCCACGCTGACCGCCACCGGCCAGCCGGAGAAGCAGGCGCCCTTCCTGCCGCTGCCCGAGGGGTTCGTGCACGTCCCCTACGACGACGCGGCCGCGCTCGACAAGGCGCTCGATCCCGACACCGTGGCCGGTGTCCTGCTCGAGCCGCTCCAGGGCGAGGGCGGCGTCATGGTGCCGAGCTCGGACTACCTCGGCGCCATCAGGGAGATGTGCACCGAGCGCAACGCGCTCCTCATGCTCGACGAGGTGCAGACCGGACTCGGCCGCACCGGGCACTGGTTCGCCTTCCAGGCCCAGGGCCTCCAGCCCGATGTCGTCACCATGGCCAAGGCGCTGGGGAACGGCATGCCGGTGGGCGCCTGCTGGGCCCGAGCCGAGGTGGCCGCCGCCTTCGGGCCGGGCGACCACGGCTCGACCTTCGGCGGTCAGCCGCTGGCGCTGGCCGCGGCCAGGGCCACCCTGGCCGTGATGGAGGCCGAGGACGTGTGCGGCCGGGCCCAACGGGCCGGCGCCCGTCTGACGGCGGGACTGGCCACGTTGCCCGGCGTCGTCTCGGTGCGCGGCGCCG